>CALKJV010000001.1 GCA_937995505.1 uncultured Bacteroidia bacterium
GCTTGGATCTGCTGGGCAAGCTTGTCGGGATCAGCAAATTCCTGGTGGGAGCGAAGCTGTCGCAAAAAGCCTACCCGCAAGGTAGCTCCATAAAGCGCTGTCGGCCCCTCTAAGAGATGCACCTCTAAATCTCCCGCAGGCGGTAGATAAAGAAGCGCCGGATACCCTTCTCGGACTGGTGCCGGGGAGGGCGGCTCTATTAGTGCGCGTCCTGTGTAGATGCCCGCAGGCGGGCGCACCTTCTCGCTGGGCCATGGGATATTAGCAGTAGGAGTACCAAAGCTGCGGGCTTTTTGCTGCCCCTGTCGAACCCGCCCTCCCACTGTATAAGGATACCCTAGGAGCTGCGCTGCGGCTTCTACGGCGCCTGCTAAGAGCTGCTGCCGAATCCGAGAGCTACTTACCGGCATACCCTCCCACACGTACGGCTGCACCTCCGCTGTAGGAATGCCCCACTCCCGTAAAAGCTGCGCAGAACCCTTTCTATCTCGCCCAAAGCGGTGGTCATATCCCAAAATCACCTGTTTAGGCCGAGCGAGGGCTTCTATCCAGCTGCGAATAAACTCCTCCGCCGAAAGCTGCGCCAGCTGCGGCGTGAAGGAAATGATCCGTACTACCTTTACCCCAGCTTGCGCTAGAAGCGAAAGCCTCTCCTCTAAGGTAGTAAGCAACGGTACAGCTTCTCCCCTTAGCACAGAGCGGGGGTGAGGGAGATATACCCATACCTCTACATGGGTCTGGAGCTCGTGAGCGGCGTTCAAGCAAGCTTCTAAGAGGGCTTTGTGCCCGAGGTGCACCCCATCAAAGGTGCCTAAGGTAAGCACGCCGCCAGTAGGGCCGGGGTCTTTATCGTGGAAGACTTCCATATTGTGGAGATCTTCCATATTGTAAGTGACTTCCATCGGGCTGGAGGGCTTGTAGCACATGATACGGACCGATGCGAGTTCGGCGCAGCGCAGCTAAGTAAGCGCCGCATCCGAGCCGCTCCCCCACATCGCGAGCGAAGCTGCGTACATAAAAGCCCTTTCCACACACCAGGCGCACGAGCCAGCGCTCAGGCGGGTCGTAGGCTACCTCCTCTATCTGGAATACCTGCACGGGGCGAGGCGTAAGGGAGACGATAGCCCCTTTTCGAGCAAGCCGGTACGCGCGCTGGCCCTGGAGCTTGAGCGCAGAAAAGGCGGGAGGCCGCTGCCAAAGCTCCCCCAAAAATTCCTGAAGAAGAGCCTGCCGTTCAGCAACCGAAAGCAAAGGCGGAGGACCTACCACCTCCGGCGCAAACTCCGCATCATCGGACGGCGTTCGGTATCCTAACCGCAGAAGGGCATAATACTCTTTCTCATAAGCTTGCAGCTGGGAAATGAGCTTCGTAGCGGCTTCGGTAGCGACGAGTACGAGGCCGGTGGCCAGGGGATCCAAAGTGCCTGCGTGACCAGCTTTTCGCGCAGCCAAGTGATGCTTTACCCACGCCACCACTCGCGCAGAAGTCCAGCCATAAGGTTTATCAATCCCTAAAACAGCCCCGCCCATGCCTGCTTGAGAAGCACCAGAAGCCCAAGCCCGATTCGGTACCAACCAAAAAGGGCCATCCCATACCGAACCCACAAGTCTACCAGTAAGCGCATCGCAAGGAGCGCCACTAGGAAAGACACGAGCACGCCCATCGCCAGCATGTCTGCATTTGCGCCGGTGAGGGCTACCGGGCTTTTCCAGAGCTTGTAGAGAGAAGCTGCGCCTAAGGTAGGCAGAGCCAGGAGGAAGGAGAACTCTGCGGCTTCTCGTCGGCTCAGGCCCATGAGCTGCGCCCCAAAGAGCGCCGCCGCTGCCCGAGACACGCCAGGCAGCAAGCTCAGCGACTGAATAACCCCGACAAGCACCGCTTGCCCCACCGAAAGCCCTAAAATCTTGCCCCGCCGCCCGGCAAACCAGCTATCCATAAAAAGAAGCACTATCCCCCCTACAATCAGGTTTATGGCGACGAGGTCGAGCATGCCCAAGAAGCGCTCTACAACGCCCTTGGCTAAAAATCCAATGAGGCCCGTAGGTAAAAATGCCGCCCCTACTAGCACATACAGGTGGGGCTGCCAAAGGCGCCGCCAATTGTACACAAGCACGGCGAGGATCGCCCCGCCCTGGATGATGATTTCGTAATCTTGGACAAAGGCTTCCTTCGCGCGGCCGAGCCAGGCACTCACGAGGATCAAGTGCCCCGTGGAGGAGACAGGTAAAAACTCGGTAACCCCCTCAACAATCGCTAGGAGGAGGGCTTCCCACCAGCTCATCGCTTGAGGATTGCATACAGTAGGAGCCCGAATCCCGCTACGATCACCCAGGGAGCCACATACAGGGCTATGGAAAATTCTTTACTATCCACAAACTCCCCCGGTACGAGGAGAAGGGCATAGCCAAGCACGAGCACGGCTGCACCTCGGAGGAGCCAGCGATAGTTTGCCCGGGTGAAGGGCATGGCTGAAGTCTCTTGAGACTTAGCAGCGGATTTCTCTTGGGTCGCTTTCATATCAGTTTGTCTAAGGTTTGGTGCAAAAACCGTTTGAGGGCGAATTTACTCGCAAAGTAGCCCATGGCGGCACCGAGGATAAAGAGGGCGGCATATAGGCCGAGGAGGCGCAGGTCCTCGCCGAGGAAGGGCAAGGGCAAAAGATACCGATGAACAAGCCATAGCCCCCCTTGCAGAAGGGCTATGGCCAAAAGCGCTCC
>CALKJV010000002.1 GCA_937995505.1 uncultured Bacteroidia bacterium
AGTGCCCACCCAACCCATACTTTTCCTCAAGCCGGCTACCGCTTGGGCAGCCTCAGGAGAGGTGAGCTATCCACCTTTCACGCAGCGCTTAGAGTATGAGGTGGAGCTGGTGTTTCGGTTGGGGCGAGGGGGAAGGAATATCCCTGAGACAGAGGCAATGCAGTATGTGGATGCGATTACGGTGGGAATAGACTTTACCGCGCGTGACCTACAAGCTACCCTCAAAACCCACGGCTACCCATGGGAAATGGCAAAAGCCTTTGATGGCTCGGCCTGGTGGGGGGCCTGGCTTCCTTTACAGCCTGACTGGGCCGAGGTGCCCTTTCGCCTCCAGCGCGGAGAATCCCTCTTACAAGAAGGCTACGGACGAGATATGACCTTCTCGGTGGCTAGATTGCTGGCGGAGGCTTCGCAGTATTTCACGCTGGAGCCCGGAGATGTGCTTTTCACAGGTACGCCAGCTGGGGTGGGACCGACAGCCCGAGGAGAAGTCCTACAAGCCTTTTTGGGAGATACCTGCGTGGGAGAGGTGTACATCGTGTAGCTCCTCAGGGGATAGCTCTACTGCATGGAGAGGAAGCCAGACAGGGAGAGGGCTCTTAGGGAAGTTTCGTACCCGATGTCGTAAAGTCCACACGCTATGCCCGTGGTACAGCGGAATAACCGGCACTTCGCATTGAAGGAGGCTTTCTGCACGGGCATACAGGTATTTTCGCGCCTGGGCCTCTGTTAGGCGCCGACTCGCCGCAATTAGGCTATCCATCGTAGGATTAGCGTAGCGGGTCGTATTGGGACCGGCAGGAGCCACCTGCGTGCTCTCAAAAAGTATGAGAAAGTTTTCTCCGTCCGGAAAGTCTGCCAGCCAGCTGGCTTTCCAGAAGTGAATCTGTCCCTTGGAGAGGAACTCGCGCAGCGAAGGGCCCATAAGATACTCAAGGGTTACGGAAATGCCGGCTTTTTGGAGCTGGAGTTGGAGGTATTCGCACAGCTCTCGGAAGGCGGGGGCGGCGTAAAGGGTAAGGGGAACTTGGCGTAAGCGCCTGAGAGTAGCGCTGTCGGGGGCTGAGGTGTCTCCTGTCGGGATGTATGCCAGGAGGAGGGGAGGCAAGAAGGTTTGAGCGGAGGTAGCATGACCTTGGTAGACTACTTCGGTAAGGGGCAGCCGCCAGATAAGCCAACGCAAAGCGCGACGCAAGGCAGGATCCCCGAGGGGGCTCTCCGGGCGGGTGTCCAAGCCTAAGTATTCGGTGCCTAGCTGCGGCGTCTCTATTTGGTAGGCAAAGGCCTTCCAACTGGAGTCGCGCTGCAAAAGGTAGTGGAGCGCCGGGTCTATGCCCTCAAAGGCATCTATTTCGCCGCGTCGGAGCGCTTCCCAGGCCCAGAGGCGATTCGGGAACCACCGAAAGAGTATTTTTTGAGCCGCAGGGGGGGCTGGGAATGTGCGTCGCAGCACGAGCAGTCGCCCTGGGTCGTGGTATTCTACGGCAAACTCTCCGCATCCCATGGGTGTGCGCCCAAAAGCTCGCCCTTGCGCTTCTGCGGCTTCGGGTAGCACGACAAAGGCATACGGCAGCGTAAGCAGATGCAAAAAGGGTCCGTAGGGGGCTTGCAGCTCTACTTCTAAGAGGGTATCGTGCAGGGCGCGTAGGCCCGCAATGGTATCACATACACCTTTCTGGTAGGCTTCCCAGCCTCGTATCAATCCTCGGAAAAGGTAGCTGCCTGGGGAGCTCCACTTGGGGCTCGCCAAGCGGTGCCAGCTGTATATTATATCAGAGGCGGTTACATATCGCTGCGGATGTCCGTGGTAGGGTATTCGGGGGTGGAGGAAAAATCGGTAGCGCAGCCCATCTGAGGAGATTTCCCAGCGCTGGGCTAAGTCTGGTACGATAGCGAGGGCGCTATCGTGTCGCACTAGCCCCCGAAAGATCTGCTGTACCAGCCATACGCTCACTTGGTCGCGGGCGTAAATAGGATCTAAGCTGGTATAGGGACTAAATAGCCCGATACGCAAGAAAGGTGGCGAAGGAGGGCTCTGCTCGCACCCCGCCAGAAAGAGGCTAAGGAGAGAGAGGGTTTTCCACCACCTGTACCGCATGAGACGCTACAAAGTACGCGGCCTTTGCGTAGCTTTGTGCTATCGTATGGGCAAAGTGATTGCCATCGCAAACCAGAAAGGTGGGGTAGGTAAGACCACCACGGCTATTAACTTAGCAGCGTGTTTGGCGGCGTATGAGTTCAAGGTATTGCTCATTGATGTAGATCCGCAGGCTAATGCTACCTCTGGCCTTGGCGTAGATCCCCGTAATGTAACCCAGACGATTTACGACGTGATCCTGGGTAACCTGCCTGATCCGGAGCCGCTCATTCACCACCTCACAAGCCTGCCCACGCTGCATCTTATTCCAGCGCATATTGACTTAGTAGGGGCGGAGGTAGATATGATAAACCTTCCCCAGCGGGAGCATCGCCTTCGCAAAGCCATTGAGCCCATCCGAGGGAAGTACGATTTTATCTTTCTAGACTGTGCCCCCTCGCTGGGGCTCATCACCGTCAATGCCCTCGTAGCCGCAGATAGTGTGCTTATACCTGTGCAGTGTGAGTACTTCGCGCTGGAGGGCCTTGGGAAGCTGCTCAATACCATCAAGATTGTGCAGCAGCGGCTCAATCCCCAGCTCACCATAGAGGGGATACTTTTGACCATGCACGATACACGCTTGCGGCTTTCTCGGCAGGTGGTAGAGGAGGTTTCGCATCACTTTGAGGGGATTGTGTTTAAGACGGTTATTCAGCGCAATACCCGCCTAAGTGAAGCCCCCAGCCACGGCAAGCCCGTTATTGAGTACGATGCGAATTCTCGCGGGGCTCAGGATTATATGGCTTTAGCAGAAGAGCTCCTTGCTCGTAATAACATCCCTGTACCTGCATGAAGCCTAAGGGCTTAGGGCGGGGGTTAGGGGCTATTTTGCCTGTGGAAGAGTCGGCTGTACAGCAGGCTCATGCGGTACAGGAGATCCCGATTTCGCAGATTATTCCCAACCCCTATCAACCTCGTTTAGAGTTTGCCGAGGAGGAGCTGGAGGCTTTAGCTGAGTCTATCCGACAGCACGGGCTTATTCAGCCCATCACCGTGCGGCAGGTAGGGGACCGATACGAACTGATTGCTGGAGAACGCCGTTGGCGAGCTGCCAAAAAAGCCGGCCTCACTACCCTGCCTGCTTACGTGCGGGCCGCAGATACCACAGAGATGCTAGCTTTTGCCCTGGTAGAGAATGTCCAGCGACAAAACCTCAACCCCATTGAACTGGCCCTTGCGTACAAACGGCTTATAGAGGAGTGCGGCCTTACCCAAGAGCAAGTGGCCCAGTATGTAGGCAAAAGCCGCCCTACCGTGGCTAATACCCTCCGTCTTTTGCGCCTGCCCCCGGAGATTCAAAAAGCCCTCAAAGAAGGCACCCTTTCCGAAGGGCATGCACGCCCCCTCCTCGCAATAGACTCGGTGGAGCTACAACTTGAGCTTTTTCGGCAAATCCTCGCCAAAGGGCTAAACGCTCGCCAGGTAGAAGCCTTGGTAGAGCAATACACTACTCCAAAAGCGCCTAAATCCGCTCGCCAGCCCTCAATAGAAGAGATCCATTTGCGGGAGGTGGAAAATACCCTCTCTTATCGCCTTCACGCTCCGGTCCAGATAAAGCCCCGCCCTGGCGGCAAAGGCGAGATACGTATCCCTTACTCGTCTGTAGAAGACTTGCAGCGAATCTTAGAACTGCTTGGCGTGAAATGACTTACTTTACCCTTTCCAACGGGCTCACTGTATATCTCTTACCCAGCGAAAGCCCTTTTGCTGCGGTAGTGCTGGGCTACCGAGTCGGCGGCGCCCAAGACCCCCCAGAAGCCATCGGCGTAGCGCATCTTTTGGAGCAT
>CALKJV010000003.1 GCA_937995505.1 uncultured Bacteroidia bacterium
GGAGCAGACTTTGTCTGAGCTTATTGAGGGGCGAGGTACGGCTGCGGCTGAGCCGCCTTACCTCTCTCTGGAGCAAGCGCAAAAAGTGCTTTTTACGCATGAGGTGGCTCGTGCTATCCGTTAGCCTGCTGTGGGGGCAGCAAGTGCTACGGCAGCGGGTGTACGGTGGCTCTATGGCGGATGTACTTGTGCGAGCGTATGCGGATGCCTCGGGCTACTGGCTACTGGGGCATACTCGCTCGCGCGATGGGCTTCTCAAGCGCAAGGGGTACGACGCTGACTTTTGGGTACTTCGGCTGGATCGAGCAGGGGAAGTTGTCTGGCATGCCACTTACGGGGCTGAAGGGGAGGAGGAGCTCACCGATGGGATTGTCCTACCTGACGGAGGGCTTGTGCTTGTAGGATGGACAGACTCCCCCAGTCTAACTCACGGACGAAAGGATGCCTACATCGTTTGTACCGATCCCTTAGGTCGAGTGCGTTGGAGCCGAGCCATAGGGGGCACGGGCAATGATGCCGCCCAAGGGGTGAGCCTGCATGTAGATACGACCCTGTGGGTAGTGGGGCAAATCGGCTCACGCGACTCGCTATTCCATCCCGAGCCTTTTGGGGGGATAGATGGCTGGCTTTTGCGGCTGTCGCTTTCGGGGGAGCTGCTGGGCCATGCCGTATTTGGCGGCTCTGAAAATGATAACCTGCGTCTGGTGATCCCCGTCTCTCGGGATACCGTATGGCTCGTGGGAGCATCGGATTCCCGCGATGGGCACATACAATCGCCGCTGGGGAAGATGGATATCTGGTTGGTGGAGACCGACAGGGCTGGCCAGTGGCGCCGCAGTTGGAATCTCGGCGGCGGGGACTTTGAAGAGCCTTACAGCTGGGTGAGAGGCCCCACCGGAGAAGTATGGCTGGCGGGTACAAGCTTCTCTCGGGGGGTGACAGCCTACGGTCGGGCCGATGGGGCCATCTGGCGCTTAGACCTTGAAGGAGCAGCCCACGCTCCCTGGAGTGGAGGCGGTACCGGTGATGAAGGACTCAACTCTCTCTCCCTTAGCCCGGAAGGCGATTGGCTCATCGCCGGAATGACCAGCTCTCGCAATGGACTTATCACCCAGCTTGCAGGCCTTTATGATGCGTGGGCCCTTCGCTGGAACCCCACTGCGGATTCCCTCGTTTTCTGCTACACTTTTGGGGGAAAGGATGTGGATAGTTGGGTGGCGCTTTTCACCGCAGAAGGAGGCACATATGTAGGGGTAGGTACGACAGCTTCACCGGGAGACCAACTTGGCGTGCGTACGCACGGAAGCGCAGATATTTGGGTGGTATGGTGGAGTCCTGATACCACTCCTCTCGTGCTCTCCCCGCCTGAGTCACCCACTATGCTCCTTGGGTATATTCGGACTGAGAAGCCGGGCACGCCTGCGCTTGTCTTCTTTCGCAATGCGGCGGGCGGTATGATAGACAGCTTAGGGGTTACGGCAGAAGGATTTTTCTCCTGGCGGTTGCCCGATAGCCTCGTAGGTGAGGTGCGTTTGAGCCTACATGCCCCTGGCCATATCTGGAAAGAGGTAAGCCTGCGTCCGCGCCGCGGCCGAGAAAACCGCATAGATGTGTACTTAGAGAAGCTACGGCCCGGCCTGCGTATGCCGCTTTTTTATGTGCATTTTGATAAAGGGAGCGCTAAGCTTTTACCCGAGTCGTATCCCCAGCTTCAGGAGCTAGCGCGGTTTCTGCGGGCTAACCCCAACCTTAGGTTGGAATTGGCGGGCCATACCGATGGCACCAGCCGAGCCGAGTCGGAGCTGCAGCTTTCGCGGGCGAGGGCCGCAGCGGTGCGCGATTACCTTGTTTCACAAGGCCTGCCTAAGGAACGCTTCAATATCGTCGGCTACGGCAAAGCCTATCCCATCGCCGATAACGCCACCCCCGAAGGGCAGCGGAGAAATCGCCGAGTGGAGTTTCGGGTGCTGAACTAAGTCAGTCAGACAGAGACCCGTCCGATGCACTACTCATTTGCAAAATGCTTTTTTCCCTATATTTGCCCTGAAACTGGCTTCCTATGTGGAGACACATTATTTACTCTCTCGCTGGGCTGGGCTTAGCCGTACTCTGGGCACAAGACCCGCAGTTCTCACAATTCTTCGCCAATCAGGTTATCCTGTCGCCGGCATTCACAGGGATTACCGAGGGCCCTCGGTTAGCTTTGGCGTATCGGATGCAATGGACTGCGATACCTGGTTACTATCGGACCTTCGCGGCTGCATATGACCAGCCCATATTTTTCGGGCGAGTCCGCAATGGCGTGGGGCTCAGCTTCATTGCAGACCAAGCTGGCGAAGGAAACCTCACTAAGCTCAATGTACTCCTCAATTACGCCCTACATATTGAAATAAATAGAAATAGTGCTTTGAGCTTAGGGCTTTCAGGGGGTATCATGCAAGCAAGTATTGACTTTTTCCGTCTTCGCTTCCCGGACCAGATAGATCCCAATGCAGGCTTCGTCCTTCCCACCGCCGAGCGAAACTTTTTCCAAAATCGTATCCATGAAGATGTAAACGCCGGCGCGCTTTACTACAATAAATACTTTTACGTGGGTACCTCTGTAATGCATATTACGCAACCGCAGCAGCGTTTTTACAACGTATCTTTGGCCAATCCTGCACTGGCAAAGTTGCCTATCCGCTCTACCTTTTTTGCTGGAGCGCAGATCCCGATTGACCGAAATCGCGAAGGTCGCCAGTCTATCGGTCCAGCAGTGATGTATCGGATCCAACAGCCTTTCCAGCAGCTAGACTTAGGCTTTTACGTTAACCTTGATCCAATAGTTTTGGGCCTGTGGTACCGAAACCAAGATGCTGTCATTGGCCTAGTGGGCTTACAGCAAGGGATTTTTCGGGTAGGATACTCTTATGATTATACTATCTCTACGCTCACGAATCGCATCTCGGCGGGCTCACATGAAGTATCGCTCGTAATGGAGTTTGATAAGGAACGGCGTGTAGGCATGAAGCACCGACGCAATTACCCTTGCCCAAGATTTTGAGAAACCTATTACCTTTGCGCATGCGTATGGCAAAAAAGTGGATACTGAATGCCCTGCCTACTTTGGCGGTGGCTTTGGCCTTGTCTGCCTGCGGAGGAAAAGGCAGCTTAGAAGATCCAGGTTCTACCAGCCGCCTCACAGGACTCAAGTTCGCTCGTAAGAGCGGCGGAGAAGGCTTTTACGTAAAGCCGTATCGGGAAATGCCCCCCGCTCCAGGATTAGTATTTATAGAGGGAGGTACCTTCCACATGGGCGGTACTGAAAAAGACTTAGACTACGAGCATAATGCCCGAGTGCGTCAAATGACCGTAGCTAGCTTCTATATTGATGAGACGGAGGTCCCCAATGTAGAGTACAAGCAGTTTCTCTTCTATGTGCAGAAGGACTCTGGTGACCAAAAAGCCCAGCTCTTGTACCCCGATACGAATGTATGGTTTCGGGAAATGGCTTACAATGACCCGTATGTGCGATATTACTTCCAGCATGAAGGCTATCACATGTATCCTGTGGTGGGGGTAAATTGGCACCAGGCTCGGGAGTTTGCTGCCTGGCGGACGGCTATTGTGAATAAGCAGCTTACCGACCGAGACCCAGAGGCGATTCTCTATCCGGATTATCGCCTGCCTACGGAAGCTGAATGGGAATACGCCGCTCGGGCTGGCTACGAGCAGGAGCTGTACCCTTGGGAAGGGCGCAGCTTGCGCGATATGAAGGGGCGCTTCCGTACCAACTTCAAGCGAGGCCGCGGCGACTACGCGGGCCGCTCTAATAAAGGAGGCTCCCTGCTCTATGAGGGGCTCAACGATGCCTACATGATCCCTGCGCCAGTAAAGGCCTTCTACCCTAATGACTTTGGCTTGTACAACATGGCAGGGAATGTAGCTGAATGGACAGAAGATACCTATCGCGTTCTCAACTATGAAGATGCCGAAGACTTCAACCCCCATCGCCGTCGCGGAACCGTAGAAAAAGACCAGTTCCAGTACGATGATAATTACGACCCCAAGACGAGTCTGCTCTATAGCCCTAAGGCTGCCGCTGCAGCTCAACAAGGCGCAGGAGGTGGAGGAGCGGCTTCTAACTGGCCAGACTTAGGGGCAGATGCCGCCAAGGTGTATCGGGGCGGATCTTGGGCAGATATAGCTTACTATGTAACCTGTGGCTCTCGCCGCTATCTGCACGCCGACTCTGCCTCAGCCACTTTGGGCTTCCGATGCGCTATGGTACGAGTAGGCCGGCCTTTCTAAAAGCTTTTCCCATACCGTTTTCTCATCAAAGGGCTCTCCGCAGGGGAGCCCTTTTCCGCGTCAATGCGCTATGTTTGTGCTATGGAGGACCATACAAAGGTTGGGTCGCTCATCGCCCAAGAGATTCGCGA
>CALKJV010000004.1 GCA_937995505.1 uncultured Bacteroidia bacterium
GATAGGAAAGGAGATGCGCAGGTTGTCTATATTGAATCCCCCGCCCGACCAGAGGAAGAGAAACTCGTTGAGACCTTCCTGCCCCCCAGGTCCGCAGGCATCAAAGCGGATGTACCGCACGTAGGGGCAGGGAGACTGGGCCAGTGCGGCCGTCAGCAGCAAGCCAAGCAGGGCGTATCGCATACCGCACAAAAGTACCGAGCGTTTGTAAAGCACGCATTAGCACTATGTGAAAGGGTTCGTTTTTTTGCGGCATGTATCGTGGAAAAGGCGTGGAAATAGATGTAGATGGCAGCTGGCGGGCAGATAAGGTGGGGTATGGGCTGGTGGTGCGGCGTGACGGAGCGGAGATCTACCGCGAAGGCGGTCTCGTCCCCGCCGAAGATGCCGACCTCTCACAGCATAGGCAGATTGGGGGAGAGATCTACGCAGTGGTGCAAGCCGTGCGCTGGTGCGCGCGGGCGGGGGTTACCGATTGCACCCTCTATCACGATTACGAGGGACTAGCCCGGTGGGCTACTGGCGAGTGGAAAGCCCGAACGCCCCTCACTCGCCGCTACGTAGCCTTCCTCCAAAAAGCCCCTGTGCGCATCACCTGGGTCAAAGTCCCTGCCCATCAGGGCCTCCACTGGAATGAAGTCGCCAACCAGATCGCCCAAGCAGCAGTCGCAGAAACCTAACCGACCTCCGCTCGGAAGTCAATAAGGGAGGCTATCACGCCGCTCCCTTCGTCCCGAAAACCCAATCCCAAAACGTAGTCGTCACCCCAAACCGCCGCTCAGGCGTCTTGAAGTGGTGAAGGTTGTGGTTCTGCCAGAGCCCCCGCAGGAAGGGCAGCGGCGGATGTGGATACCGGTGAATGGCATAATGCACGTACTCATACAAGCTGTACCCCACTCCAAATCCTGCAAAGAAGGCCCACACCCACTGCCAGCCCAGCAGCAGCCAGAAAAGTACCCAAAAAACTACCGCTATCGGCAGCGTTACAAACGGCGAGGCGGTTACGAAGCGCAGGTCACGCGGGATATCATGATGCGCCCCATGCATGAAGTTATGCCAGCGCTGAATGGTGGGGTTCTCCTCTACATAGTGCAGCACGAAGCGATGGAGGAGGTATTCGGTAAAGGTCCAGGTAAAAGTCCCCGCCACGAAAAGCCCTATGGCTTGCCACCAGAGGAGCTTCTGATACAGCACGGCATAGCCCAGCATGGCAAGGGATATACCGCCGTAAAAAGCCATGGTTAGGTGGGTATTGATGTCCCGATAGCGGCTGAGCCACTCCCACGGCTGCTTCCAGAAAACTTGGGGATAGGTGAACTGCTTTCTTGGTTTACCGGCCATAATGCAAAGATAACAAATTTGTGTAATACTGGTCAGCCCTGGATAGCTTGGCGTCGCATGAGTTTTGGGGATCAAGCTACAGCTGTCTCAGGCCTCCTTTCCGGGCGGTCGCATGAAGCTTAGAGGACATTTTTATTGGGCCTTCCAGAGAGAGCTTGAGCGCTGCCATTTTCAGCAGCGTCTGCATCGCACCAGGGAGCCATTGGGCTGGGCTACTCTGTACTTCCAAAGAGAATGCGCTCTGTTTGGGGAAGTATGCGAAACAGCGGTATGGCGTATCTAAGCAAAGGGGCCGTTTAGTTCTTTATGCGAAAGCTTGATGCAGCGGGAGGGAATTAGGTAAATGTGGATAGGGTGTGCATCTGGGAGTGATCTTTTGGCGTAATATTGGGGCGGATGTTCGGTTTTTTCGGGATACGGGTCTTAGTCGGTAGGCTAAAGCTATGGATGCTACTCTGGGCTTTAGCTGGGGTGGCGGCGGGGCAGGAGCTGCGTGCGCCGCCGCGCTGTACGGGTCCTGAGTGTGCAGAGCGCCTCCGCACTGAAGAGAAACGCCCGCCTCGTCGAGCGACCCGGCGCGCCGAGCAGCGAGTAGACCGGTTTGGGCGGCCGAAGCCTTCTCGTCGGGCCGAACGCTTCCGCCCCTTCGTCTATAGCCCCCGTCATAAGCCCATGGAACGGTGGGAAGCTTTTAGGCCCTATGATCCGGGGGTGCGCCACACGCCTCGAGCCGAACGCTTCACTCTAAAAGCCCAGCGCCGCCAGGCTAAGAGCCTCGCCCGGGCCGAGAAGTTCTCACCCCCTACCGCACGCCGCAAACACAACCTCCGCCAAGTCGAACGCCAACAGCTCGCCATCACCGGCCCAGCTCACCGCCAGCGAGCCGAAAAGCAAAAATCTCCCGAAAGTCCTATAAAACACCGCCCTCGGGCGGAGGGGTTTGGGATACCGGTGCCTTTTGTACGGCATGACGCCAAGCGAGCCGAACGCCACCTTCCTAAGGCGCGTGTGCTGCGCCACTCTAAGGCGCCCCAGCAGCCCTGCGAACCGCCTCCGATCCCCCACCGAGACTACGCCGAAGCCCAGAGCTGTGCACCTCGCCAGCTGCGCCGCAGGAACTTTGATCGCTATCGCTGCGCTGCTCCTCCTATCGCCCACTACCCAAAAAGAGCCGAAAGACTCGCCTGCGAAGCCCCTCCCCTACGGCACAAAAACTTTGACCGCTATCGCTGTGCAGCTCCTCCTATCGCTCACTACCCCAAAAGAGCCGAAAGGCTCGCCTGCGAAACCCCTCCGCTGCGGCATAAAAACTTCGACCGGTACACTTGTACCCAGCCCCACATAAAACACCGAGACCCTGCCGCCTATGACGTGCCCTGTGACGCCCAGCGCCGCGGCGTCATGACAAATACTGAGCGCTTAGCCCACGACCTACGCCACCTTTTCACTAACCACAAAAAGCACTGCGAAGTCGTAAGCGCCTACGCTGGCGCAGCCACCGGCGAATGGGTCAACACCCAGCAGTACGGTCGCGTGCCTGTGGCCGGCGTAAAGATGGGCTGGCGTGTGTATGTCTTTGCGCACTTTTACGACCGAAAGGGCCGCCCCCTCAAAAAACCCCGCATAGAAAAGCGCAAGGTCTGGGCCGTAAAGCAGTTAGAAGTGTGGGTAGCTGAGCCGGCCAAAGGAAAAAAGCAGCTCCGCTACATCAAGGGCATGCCGGGCATTGAGGGCTTTGGAGGCCTAGAAGGTATGGTCCTCGTCAAAAAAACCTTGTCTGTGGAGGAAACCAAAGCCATCCAGATTGAAAAGCTCGTACGCAAGCGCCAGATAGCGTGGCTGGTACGGGCCTACCCCGAAGAGCGAGTACGGCTCCCCGAATGGCTCAAGAAGTATGCGGGTCCGAAACCGGCGCACTTTTGGCCGGGGGTAGATTATCGGCTCTTGCAGATATGGTAGCGTACCACTCGGCCCACTCCCCTAACACCAAGAGGTGCCACAGAAAAAGCGCCCAAGCCGCTTCCCCCCGCAAAAAGGCCCTGTAATACTGCCGAGCTATCGGGAGGCGAAGCGGTAGGTCTCTCAAAGGCGATTGGGTGCTCTCCAGAAAAAAACGGAGAGGCTCCGCTAAGGGCCCTCGCAGCCAAGTGGGCATCGGGGGAGCAAATCCCTGCTTAGGGCGCTGCCATAAGGCAGGGGGCACATAACGAGCTAGTACTCGCCGCAAAAGCTGCTTTCCACGCCCATCGGAGACCTTATCGCCGATGGGAAGTCGCCCAGCCAGCTCCACCAGCTCAGGGTCCAAGAAGGGTTCTCTCGCCTCAAGCCCATGCGCCATAGTAGCTCTGTCTACCTTTTGCAGCACATCGTCCGGCAGATATACACCTAAATCCAGATACTGGCGGGCGGCAAGCGTAGCCCAATCTTCGTCTGCTGACAGACCATATGGGAGCGGCTGCCACTCGCCCTCTATCAGCGTAGCCGCCAGCCGCTCTGGAAAGGCCGAAACCAACTCTCCGTAGTGAGCCCCCGTAAAGTGAGTAAGCTTGAGGAGCTTCGCAGGGAGGTTATGGAAGAGCTGCTTAGGGATGAGCCGCGCAAGCTGTGTAGGAGAGAAAGGCAAGCTACGCAAAAGGCGACCGACTAGGCGCAAGCGAGCCACCGACTGACTGTGCCGCACATACCCGCCAAAGAGTTCATCTCCTCCGTCAGCGGAGAGAACGACCTTTACCCGCTGGCGAGTGAAGTGGGCTAGCACATACACCGCCAGCGCCGAAGCATCCCCAAAAGGCTGCCCGTACAGCGCAGGGAGCTGCTTCACCAAGGGGGGAAGCTGAGCTACTTCTATGCGAAAGACCTCATGGGGAAGGCC
>CALKJV010000005.1 GCA_937995505.1 uncultured Bacteroidia bacterium
ATGATTTTTTTCTGGGCTCGGGGCAGCGCACTGTAATGGAAGTGTTCGGAGGAAGGCAGGCTTTTTCGGTGGTAGCGCACGAGATTCGCTAAAAGGAGTGCCTCTTCGGGGGTAAAGCCTGGCATAGGGCTATTGAGGAGGATGTACAAGCCATGCTTGTGGTGGCCGCTGGGGTTGATAAAGTGCCCGATATCGTGCAGGTAAGCGGCATGAGCTAGCGCTTCTCGCTCTTGGGGGCCTAAGCGATGTAAGGGAGCTAAAAGGTCAAAAAGGGTCTCAGCCCAGCGGCGGCTAAGCTGGGCATGGGGTATGTCCATGCGGTATTTTTCCGCGAGCTGCTGGAGGGTTTTCTCCCGAAGGGAATACTCGGCGGGTTCTCGCCCTTCAAAAAGGCTTTGGGCATAGGCATACACTACCCCTTCTCGGAGGGCGTAGTCGCTGATGGTGATGTGCTGGATGGGGAAGGCTTGGAGGAGGCTTTCCACTAGCAAAGCACCATAGGGCATAAGCGCTGCGCGTTCGGGCTGCATACCGCGCAAGCGAATCCGTTCCGCTTCAGGCAGGGTTAGGAGCTTCTGCAAGATGGGGTAAAAGAGCATCGGGCTAAAGCGGTATTGGTGGATATTTTGGGCAGCTACAAAGTCGCCAACATGATGGGCTATCAGCCGTCCCAAGGTCTTGAAGGTGCCTGAAGTGCCGATGAGCTGAGTGATTTGGGGGCGGGAGATGCTCTCCAGGAGCGGGCTTAAGGTGGTGCGTATGTGGTTTCGGATTTGAGTCAGCTGGTCTTCCGAAAAACCCGTTCCCTCCGGGAAGCGCCGCTGGAGGGCCGTCACGCCTAAGGGTAGGCTTATGAGGTATTCAATCTCGCTGCGCTGCCCCACGATAAATTCTACCGATCCGCCCCCGATATCTACGACGAGATAGGGGGTATCTGGGAGCGGAAGGCCGAACTTAGCCCCTTCATGGATAAGTCGGGCCTCTTCTGCGCCGGAGAGCACTTGGATCTCTAAGCCGAGCTCGTGTTTGGCTGCGCTAAGCAGGAGGTGAGCATTTTGGGCGCGGCGAAAGGCTTCCGTGCCGACGGCGAGGATAGGGTCAGCTTCGGCCTCTCGGCTGACCTGCACGAAAAAGCGCAGGGTCTCCATCGCTCGGCTTAGCACTTCCTCTGAAAAAGCTGGCGGTTCTCCCACTAACCCACGCCCTAAGAATACAAACTCGCGCAAACGCTTCTCAATCCGTATCTCTTGGCGCTGGGGATCTAGCGAAGCCAGCAGGAGATGAAACGAGTTTGTGCCGAGGTCTAAGGATGCGACTCGCTTAGGCATGGGCCTGATTGAGCAGGGCGCGAAGGTACGCTATCGCCTCTGCGGAAAGTGCTAGTTCGGTGCTGAGCCGATGGATCTCCTGCTCTTCTTTTTCTGAGATGAGTTTGACGGTTTCTTTCTCTAAGGACTCGGTTTTTTTGATGCGCAGAAGGAGGTTTTGGACGATGTCACCGGTGCTGGCGGCAGCGGTAGCAAACAGGAATTCCGCTTGCTCTCGGTTTAGGTCGGGGTTGTCGCGCAAGAGCGCCCGCAGCACCTCCAAAAACCGGCCTCGCCAGAAATCGCTATCTATGGCGAGGTAGCGCAGCTCGGCTCGCCAGTCAAAGGTGTCCAGGGCAATCCCTTCTTTTTGGCGGAGAAACGCTATAATCTCCTGCAATCGCTGCATCTCTGAGGTATCGGTAAATCCATCGGCTTGAGCTACGAGCAGCGCAGGAAAGGCGCGTACGAGCACTTCAAAAGCTTTTTCATCCAGATGGCTACGGCGCTCTCGTTGATAGTCGCTCCAGAGCCGCGTGAGTAATTCTTTTGCAGACATATCAGTCTATTTTCAGTACTGCCATGAAGGCTTCCTGGGGAACCTCTACGGAGCCGAGCTGACGCATGCGCTTTTTACCTTCTTTTTGCCGCTCGAGAAGTTTGCGTTTACGCGTGATGTCACCTCCGTAGCATTTAGCGGTTACGTCTTTGCGGAGGGCTTTGAGGGTTTCGCGGGCGATGATACGCCCATAGATGGCGGCTTGAATAGCTACTTCAAACTGCTGTCGGGGGATAAGTTCCTTGAGCTTCTGGCAGAGGCGACGGCCCCAATCATATGCTTTGTCCTTGTGAATAATGCAGCTGAGCGCATCTACCTTTTCACCATTGAGGAGGATATCCATCCGTACGAGCTCGCTAGGGCGATAGCCTATCAGCTCGTAGTCTAAGGAAGCATAGCCCCGCGAAAACGACTTAAGTCGGTCGTAAAAGTCAAAAATTACTTCGGCCAGCGGCATCTCAAAGGTGAGCTCTACGCGAGTAGGAGAGAGATAAGTTTGATTTTTGAAGGTGCCACGCCGACTGATGCACAATTCCATGAGCGGTCCAATGTATGCGGCATCGGTGATGACCTGCAGCCGTACAAAAGGCTCTTCTAAGTGGTCTAGCTTGGCAGGGTCGGGCATTTGGGCGGGGTTGGTTACGAGGAGCATTTCTCCACTGCGCATGTAGGCGTGATACGGAACATTCGGTACGGTGGCCAGCACCTCCATGCCAAACTCCCGAGCTAACCGCTCTTGTACAATCTCCATGTGCAGCAGCCCCAGAAAGCCTACCCGAAACCCAAAGCCCAAAGCGACCGAAGTTTCGGGCTCAAACTGAATGGCTGCATCGTTGAGGCGAAGTCGCTCTAAGGCATCGCGTAGGTCTTCAAACTGGCTTGCGTCTACTGGATAAAACCCTGCAAAGACCATCGGTTTCATTTCTCGAAAGCCTTTGAGGGGTTCGGTGGCAGGGTGGGTCGCATCGGTGATGGTATCACCCACTTGGATTTCTTGGATTTTTTTGATTCCTGCGATGACATACCCTACGGAACCGCAGGGGATAGCGTCGGTGGGTTGTTTTTTGGGGCGAAAGACGCCGACTTCTTCTACGGTGTATTCGGTGCCGGTGGCCATGAGGCGGATGCGCTGCCCAGGGCGCAGGGTCCCTTCTTTTACGCGCACATAAGCGATGGCGCCTCGGTAAGGGTCAAACTGCGAGTCAAAGATGAGAGCCCGCAGGGGGTCGTTTTCTGCGGCTTTTGGTGGAGGGATGCGCTCCAAGATAGCTTGTAGGATTTCGGGTATGCCTATGCCTTCTTTTGCGCTGGCGAAAATTACCTCTTCGGGGTGGCAGCCCAGCAGTTCCACTACTTGGTCTCGGATCTCCTCTGGACGAGCGGCAGGCAGGTCTATTTTATTTAGCACGGGGATAATTTCCAGGTCCTGCTCTAAGGCGAGATAGAGGTTGGCGAGGGTCTGGGCTTGGATTCCCTGGCTAGCATCAATCACGAGGAGGGCCCCTTCGCAAGCCGCAATAGCCCGCGATACTTCATACGAAAAATCTACGTGCCCCGGCGTATCAATGAGGTTGAGGGTATAGCTTTGGTAGTGCATTTGTACCGGGTGGCTCTTGATGGTGATGCCTTTTTCCCGCTCTAAGTCCATGCTATCCAGCACCTGCTCCATCATCTCGCGCTGTGAAAGGGTACCAGTAGCTTCTAAAAGGCGGTCGGCTAAGGTGCTTTTCCCATGGTCAATATGCGCAATGATGCAGAAATTGCGTACGTGTGTTGTGGACATGAGCTAAGCAAAGATAAGGGATTAGGGGTTATGTGGGGTAGCGGCGGCCCTTCCAGTGGAAGGGTAGGCGTAAAAGCGCCAAGGGCGTGAGAAAAAGCTGATAGAGAGGATACAAGAGCGCCACGGCCCCCCAAGCCCAGAGCGGGGGAGGGGTAGATCGGCTAGTGCGAAAGCTGCGGTACACCAGGCGTATCTGCACAAGCGCGAGTAAAAGCCAAGCGGGGATGCCCACAGCGGGCCAAAACCCTACTGCAAAGGGCAAAGAGATTTGGGCCAGGGCTACAATAGCTAACCCTATGGGCGTCCAGGGAGCGGGATAAAGGTTCCGTTTAGAGAGCCAGCGGAGGCGCTGAGCGAAAAAGGCCCTCCAGGTGGGAGCGGCGGGGGTTTCGGCCACGGCTTCGGTAAAAACTAGGGCCTTTCGCCCGAAATGGAGGCGAATCCGCTGGACCAGGATATCATCATCGCCGCTGGGGTGTTCTTGGGCGGGGCCCCAGCCCTGTACGGCTTCAAAGGCGCTTTTACGGTACGCTAAGAGGGCTCCGTTTGCGGTGAGGGGTTCGCCTCGGCTCCAGCTCCCAGCCGTAAGCTGAAGTACGCCTCCGAGTTCTATCTGCTGCAGTGCGCCCAGTAAAGTGGATGGGGCTTGAAGGCGTATCCATCCAGCTGTCGCCTGCACAGTAGGATTAGCAAATGGTGCAAGAAGCTGCGCCAAGGTTTGGGGTTCGTGTAGGGTATCTGCGTCGGTAGTTACAATTAGCGCAGCCGTAGCATGCTGGAGGCCATACCGAAGGGCTGCCTTCTTACCGGCCAGAGAGTCCGGCAAGCGCAGCACATGGACTTGCGGGAATCGCGCGGCATAGCCCTGAGCTACAATGAGCGTGTCATCTTCGCTATGATCGTCAATGACCCATATCTCGTCGGGGGGGCGCTGCTGCGCTAAGAGGGATTTGAGGCACATGGGCAGGGTATGTGCTTCGTTGCGGGCGGGGATAAGCACGGCTACTCGCTCTCGGACTTCAGGGGCGCTTCCAATCGCCAAAGGGAACCATCGCCCCCACCTCCACAAAAGGTACAGATACCCTATCCATACCCCAACCAGTACCCCAAGCACCCAGCGAAAGTACAGGCCTGTACAGAATGCTTTACGATGGGCAAGAGTTTTTTTGTACCTTTGAAAGGCATGGCGAAGGTAGAAATGGAGGTACTCGTCGTGCAGGCTTTTGAGCATCGTCAGACCTTTGCGCTGCTCTTGGGCGAGAAGCACGGCTCGAGGCGCTTGCCCATCATCATCGGTTATCCAGAAGCCCACGCCATCAATATGTCTTTAGATAACATGCGCCCTGCGCGTCCTATCACTCAAGACCTTTTTGCCAATACTCTGATGGCGCTGCAGGTTTCTATGCGAGAGGTTACCATTTATAAGCTAGAAAACTCTACCTTTTTAGCCTACCTCGTCTTAGAGTCTAGGGGCGAGGAGTTTGAAATAGACTGTCGGCCGAGCGATGGAATTGCCTTAGCCCTGCGTATGAAAGCCCCGATTTACTGTGAGGAAGAGGTTTTAGCCGAAGTGGGGCATCATGTAGAGGCAGAAGAGGAGGAGACCGAGCCTTCCACGAGGACTTCTGCTTCGCGGGGGCGGGCATCCGACCGACCTCGCGAGTCGGCAGATGAAGAGGAGTTAGAGCGCCGTCTCAAGGAGGCCCTGGCTCGAGAGGATTACGAGACGGCGGCTCGGCTGCGCGATGAGCTTGCCCGACTCAAGCGCCAGAAAGGAGACCTCGGCAGCTAATGCAAGCCCTCTTAGGGGTACCCTTGCTGCTGGGGCTTGCATGGCTTTTTGCAGAGCAACGGCGCCCTTTCATGTGGCGGGTGGTGGTGGGGGGCCTGCTTCTTCAATTTACCATTGGCCTTCTTCTCCTTAAGTGGCCTCCTATGCGTCGTCTCTTTGAGGGGCTCAGCTGGGCCTTTGTGCGAGTGCTAGACTTTTCTCAAGTGGGGGCCCAGTTTCTTTTTGGCAATCTCGTTCGTCCCGAATACGCACAAACATTTGGGTTCATTTTCGTACTGCAAGTGCTGCCAACGATCATCTTTTTCGCTGCGCTGACCGCAGCTCTCTACTACTTAGGGATACTGCAACGGGTAGTGCAAGCGGTAGCCTGGGTTATGCGGCGCACCTTAGGTACTTCGGGGCCTGAGAGTTTGTGTGTGGCTTCCAATATCTTTCTCGGGCAGACAGAAGCGCCTCTTTTGGTGCGGCCATTTTTGTCGGGTTTGTCTCGTTCGGAGCTTTTAGCGATTATGGTAGGGGGAATGGCTACCCTCGCAGGGGGAGTCTTGGCAGCGTATGTGGGCTTTCTGGGGGGGCCGGATCCCCAGGCGCGACAGCTCTTTGCCCTGCACCTCATGGCGGCTTCTGTTATGAACGCTCCCGCTGCGCTGGTTTTTGCGAAAATCCTACGACCTGAGACCGACCCTTCTGTCGCGCAGAAACCCCTGACTTTGCCTCGAGGGGACGCTGCCGCCAACCTTTTAGAAGCCTTAGCGCAGGGGGCCTCCGAGGGCTTGCGCCTCGCTGCCAATGTCGCCGCAATGCTCCTGGCCTTTATTGCCACCATAGCCCTCGTGAATGCCCTTCTCGGTAAGCTCGGAGCTTGGCTCGGCCTCAACCCCTGGATTGCTGCGCAGTCCGGCCATCTCTACACTGGCCTATCCCTGGAATGGATCTTAGGTCAACTTTTCCGGCCCATAGCCTGGATCATCGGCGTAGAATGGAGAGAAACCTTGGCCGTAGGCGCACTCATCGGGCAGAAAATCGTCATCAATGAGTTCATCGCCTATGCTCGACTGGCAGAGATGCCGGCCCTTAGCGAAAAAGCTCGCGTCCTTTCTACGTATGCTCTGTGCGGATTTGCTAACCTCAGCTCCATAGCCATTCAGCTGGGAGGCATAGGCTCCTTAGCGCCAGAACGGCGGCGAGAGCTAGCCGAACTGGGGCTCCGAGCCGTATTGGGGGGGGCTTTAGCTTCCCTCCTATCGGCTATTTGGGCGGGCTTACTCCTGTAAGCTTTACTTTACTTTACCTTTGCGCCATGGCCCGAAAACCTGACAAGCGCGTGTATGTGCGTCGTATCCGTACACGCCGCAAGCTGCAAAAGCGCCGCGTCTGGGCGCCTATCAGTAGCCGAAAATCCAATGCCCTGCAAGAAGCTAATCTTCGCCTCCTGAAAGAACTTGCCCAGCAGATAGCCCAGGCATGACAGCGCCTGTGCGCTTAGGCATCGTGGGGGTGGGGCATATGGGACGCCTACACCTGGAAAAAGCCTTGCAGTCTCCCTCCGCACAGGTCGTCGGCGTATGGGATACGGATCCTGAACGGCAGAAGGCCCTTACCCAGCAGGGTCTGCCCCTCACGCCTAGCTATGAGGCTTTGTTGGAAGCCTGCGAAGCCGTCTTGATTGCCTCGCCTACCACCACGCACTTTGCCTATGCCGAAGCGGCCCTGCGTGCCCAATGCCACGTGCTCATAGAAAAGCCTGTCGTATCCACGCCGGACCAGCTTGAGCGGCTGCTGCGCTTGCAGGAGGAGGTAGGAGTCATTGCCGCTGCCGCGCATGTAGAGCGCTTTAATCCCGCCTTTCAGGCGATCTTTTCGCACCGCGCTGCCCTGCATCAGTACCAATTTGAACGGATAGCGCCATGGACTCCGCGGGGGAGCGATGTATCGGTGGTACTGGACCTGCTTATTCATGACCTAGACCTTTTCTGGGCCCTCACCGAAGGGCGAGTCGCAGATATGCGAGCGGTAGCGTACCGAAGCCACACCGAGCGGGCAGATAGCGTGCAGCTCTGGATAGATTTAGTAGATGGGCGCGGGGCGAGCTTCCTCGTCAGCCGAAATGCCCCCTATAAACGCCGTCGCCTCACTGCCCATGGCCCTACCCTCTGGGCCGAAGCAGACCTGCTTACCCGGCAGACTACTTTTTACCCTAACGAAGGTACTTCTATCCCCCCTTCCTCCGAAGCCCCTCCCACCGATGCGCTTGCTACTCAACTGGAATATTTTTTGCAGTGTGTGCGAAAAGGCACCTCCTCCTTTATGTCGCTTGCGTATGTGCAGCCTGTCATGGCCTGGGTTTGGCGAGTGGAAGCGTTGGTGGAGCATAAGCTGGTGTTTGCTGAGTAGTTTCGCTTGCACCCGCCGAGAAGCTCTACCTCCTGCCTACCTGCGCATTGACCCCGCTCTGGTCGTCATAGAGAACGATACACTCCCTATTGAGGCGCCTATTGATGCATGGATATATCCGGAGGGGAAGTTCCTTACCGTGGCTGAGGTAGGGCAGCGAGTGCCTATCGTGCCGCACACTACCCGTCCTGTCCTTTTAGCGGGCGGTGTGCGCGTGAACGGTATCACCGTCTCGCGAAAACCCTATCCCTTCTGGCAATTTGATACTCTATCGGGGCCCTTCTCCGCAGAGGAAGAGCAAGTTTATGCCCCTCTCTATCGCTACTTCCCTGACACGCTTTTAGAGTACCTCTTGCGGGAAGATTTTGAGAGCCCGCAGTTAGGGCTACGCATAGCCAATGCGGGAGAGGTCGGAGCTGTACAGATACAGCGCGCTTTTGAAGCCCCGAGGCGGGGCGTATGGGCAGGGCGGATTGACCTACCAGCCAATAGCGATTTTCGGGCAGAGAGCACCACGCCTTTTACCTTCCCGCAGCAGGAAGTCTGGGCAGAAATTTCCGTACGCGGCACCCGCAATCTCGGGGTAGGCCTTACCGTAGAAGACCGACAGACCGGCCGCCTCGTAGAACGGTCTATTTACCTCCTATTGCGCCCCCCCGACACCGGATGGGGCACCTTTTACGTAGATGTAACTCCATGGCTTGCTGGAAAAGGTACCCTTTTTCGCTATCGCTTGTATCTGACTAGTGCAGGTGATACTACCGGCAGCCATGTTTTGTACTTAGATGATGTACGGCTCCTCACGCTGCGACGCTCATGAGACGCCAGCTGCTCGGACTTTTTTTCGGGGGGGTAGATTTTCTGCTAGCGTATGGGGGATGGGTGGCCTTTTACTGGATACGCCGCTTTTATCTATATGGGCAAGGGTCTGTATCGGGTACAGCCTGGGAATACCTATGGGCCCCGCTGCTGGTAGGTATTTACTGGACCCTTCTGTATGGCCTCGGCGGCAGCTACAAAGACCCTATACGCCAGTCTATCTTGGCAGAGCTTTTTCAGCGGTTTTGGCTGACTACTTTGGGGAGTTTGGCTTTATTCTTTTTGGCTTTCATTGACGACCCCATCCCGAACTATAAGGCTTATAGGCTCACCCTTCTCTCCTATGTAGGCCTCCAGACGGGGCTGAGCTGGCTGAGTTTAGGTTTTTTACGAATAGGCCTTTTGCGAGTTTTGCGGCAGCGAATCTTTCGTTTTCCGACTATTGTAGTTGGTAGCGGTTCTAAGGCGCAGGCTCTCTGGGAAAATCTCACTGCGCAGGGAGAGGAGCTAGGTTACGATCTGATTGGTTATGTCAGGGCGGATGGCGATCCTAACCTTCTCCTTGGCAAAGCCAAATGCTTAGGTACCTTAGCCGAGCTAGAACAGGTTCTTGTGCGGCGGGGTGCGCACCACGTGGTCATAGCTACTGACCAGGCCGATGAGAGAATCCTACAAGCCGTGCTCACGCAGGCAAATGGCTTGCCCGTGGAAATACATCTCCTCCCCGCTTTGCGGGATGTATTGGGCGGTAGCGTACGGGTAGGTAGTCCGATAGATTTTGCTTGGGTTACGATAGGCTATTCGGCGCCTTCGCCGTGGTACGATGCGGCGAAACGCGTTTTTGACCTTGTGGTTGCGGCTTTAGCGCTTATTATCCTGGCTCCTCTAATGGCAGTGCTTGCACTGCTGGTACGGCTTTCTTCGCCGGGGCCGATTATCTTTCGGCAGGAACGCATAGGAAAAGGGGGACGCCCTTTTACCATTTATAAGTTTCGCACCATGTACACCGATGCGGAGCGACATGGGCCAGCGCTAAGCCGAGAAGGCGACCCCCGCATTACTCCGATCGGACGTTGGCTGCGAAAGACCCGCTTAGATGAGCTACCCCAATTCTGGAATGTGCTCAAAGGCGATATGAG
>CALKJV010000006.1 GCA_937995505.1 uncultured Bacteroidia bacterium
GTCGTAAATCCAGATGGCCGACGTACCTGGGAGCGGTTTCGGAGCACAAGCCCTCCCCGTGGAGCCTACGGCTTATCACCTACCGCTATGCGTGTACTCTACTTCAACTATTCGTACTACCGAGAGCGAGATAGTTGGATCACGCCGCCGATTGACTTAGGGTCCTATACAGATCCCGATGTGGAAGTGCGTTTGCGCTTTTCTTGGGCCTATGCTTGCCTGGCGTATGAAAATCCCAGCGCCACCCCGGCGTCGTATCTGCTGGATTACGAAGATAGCCTTCGCGTATATATATCAGCTGACTGCGGACGCACCTGGGATCTGGTCTGGGAAAAAGGTGGGCGCGACTTAGCGACGCACCCGGACGGCTGTATTGAGGTTAGTGGAGCGATTACTGGATCGGCTTCCTTTTTACCTACGGCGACTATGTGGGCCACAGACTCTGTTTATTTGAGTGCCTATAAGGGCTTGTCGCCTGTTCGTGTGCGGTTTGAAGGGGTATCCGGCTGGGGGAATACGCTTTATCTAGACGATATTGAGATAGATACAGTGCGCAATATCGCTTCAATTGCGCCTGGGAGGGTTGGCGGCTTAGCGGGCTATGTATCGGAGGGATATTTGCATATAAAGTCGGTTCAGGCCCTTCCGGGCCTTTCGTACTGGATGTATGATGTGCAGGGCCGGCTGGTAGGGCAAAAGCACGCCGGTCCTATACCTGCTGGGTGGAGCCGATGGGTTTTACCGGGGGAGTTGGCTGCGGGCGTATATGGGATTCGGGTAGAAAGTTCGGTGGGGGGCTTTAGCGTGCGGTACTGGCATCAGCCCTGATGGGCATTGTCTGGCGGATCCCCCGTGGGCTTCAGCAGATAGTCGGTGCTTGGCACCCTCCCACACCTGCCGGTAAAGCCTTTTACCTCTCCTTTGATGATGGACCAGCAGGGGAGACCACGGAGCTGCTCCTCAACCTCCTCGCAGATTATGGCTACCGGGCGACTTTCTTTTGGCTGTGGAGCCGGTTTCACCTCTCTACGACCCCTAAGCTACTGGCGCAGCTACAGAGTGCTGGCCATACCTTGGCTCTACATGGAGCAGAACATATAAGCCCTTGGCGATTGTCTACCTCTCTGGTATCCCGTAGGCTATGCAGGGCATGGGCGTTGTGGCAGAAGGTCGGTGGTATTGCTCCTTTGCCCCTATATAGGCCTCCTTTCGGTCATGCTCGCTGGTGGGGGGGGGCTTCCTCTCGTAGGCCCTTCCGTACGGTTCTGTGGGACCTTATGGTAGCCGACTATAGGCCAGGAAAAGCCTGGGCAGAAGCCCTCTTACCTGCCCTACGCCCCGGTGATGTGGTAGTACTACACGAGCGGCCTTGGAATACGCTTCAATGGGAGGCTTTTTTTAGCGGCGCCGCCGCGCTCGGGTGGCAGGCTCTACCGTTATCTCTGGAGGGGACGGCAAAGAAGGCGGACGGGTCTCAATAACCCAAGGCTCTACTTTTACTCGCGGGATAATCAGCGGAAGGATCGGTATGTAAGGACGCTGCCAGCTCGTGCTTCCTTCCATTAGCCCACCCCAGGCTTCCCACGAGTCCAGGTCAGCTTCCGGCTGTAGGCGAATTTTCAGTCGCATGCCCGGCAGGACGCGATATCCCCATAGTTGGTTCCATCGGACGATCTGATATGGCGACACTCGGTACTCCCGTGCAATCCGATACAGGTTTTCTCCGGGCTTCACCACATGCCAGAGGTAGCCTCGACTGGAGACGGTGCTTTGTCCGACCGCCTGTAAAGTAAGCTCTCCGCGAGCCAGTCGGTCTCGTACCTCAGCTACTTCATAAGCGGCCACCGCCGGTACTCGCAAGGTATATCCTGCTGGGATGAGGTCACTGCGCAGCTCCGCATTGTGAAACTTAAGCCAGGCCAAGGGTACCCCCGCTAGCCGAGCGATGCTGGAAAGTTTCGCCCGAATAGGGAATTGTACCGTATCTAGTTCTCGAGGGATATCTGGGTAGATAGGCTCTATTCCGTGGGCGGGAGCGTAGTTCATAATATAGCAGGCCGCGATGAAAGCCGGTACATAGCCCCGTGTCTCTGCAGGGAGATAAGGGGCGATTTCCCAGTAGTTGGTGCGGCCGCCGGAAGCCTTGATAGCCCGCAGAACCCGCCCTGCCCCGCAATTGTAAGAAGCAATCACCAGGAGCCAGTCACCGAGGATCTGGTAGCTATTGCGCAGGTAGCGGGCAGCGGCGTGGGTAGATTTTACAAGCTCATAGCGCTCATCTAGGATACGGTCTATTCGCAGCCCGTACAGGCGCCCCGTAGTGGGGATAAACTGCCATATGCCAGCTGCAGCCATAGGAGAGAGCGCCTCTGGCACGAGTGCGCTTTCAATGATAGGTAAGTACTTCAGCTCCTCGGGCAAGCCATAGCTTCGGAGGATCCCCTCAATAGTGGGCAGGTAGTAATCTGCCAACCCAAGGAGTCGGGCTGTTAGGGTGGGCTGTTGGTAGAGGTAGAGGTGGATAAAATTGAGGGAGACGGGATTTACCTCCAGCGGAATGGTAGTACCGAGAGCTTGGAGCCGTTCTTCATAGACTTCGGGGGGCAGTTCGACGGGGGTAGGGGGTAGGGCTTGAATTTCACCGCCTTCCCTTTCCCAGGCGAGGTAGGCACGCAGGAGGCTATCCATGCGAGCTACGGTCATCGGTCCTACTTGTGCCCAGGCCCAGCAGAGGAGACTATAGATTACCCACCATCGCATGCGCTGCCGCAAATAAAAGATTTTCTGCATACATGGGCCCCATAAGCTGCAAGCCTATGGGAAGGCCCGCTTGCGTTTGCGCTATGGGTACTTGGAGAGCTGGGTGGCCTGTGAGGTTGGCATAGGTGGTAAGGAGGTCTGAGAGGTACATCTGAATAGGGTCAGTGGTCTTTTCGCCCAGGCGAAACGGAGGAGTCGCACTGGTAGGAAGCGCAAGGAGGTCGTACTGGGAAAGAAGCTCCTCGGTATACTCATACAGCAGGCGCCGAACCTGCTGGGCCCGAGTGTAGTAAGCGTCATAGTACCCCGCCGAGAGCACAAAAGTGCCCAGGAGGATTCGGCGTTTGACTTCTTTGCCGAAGCCTTCGCTACGGGAGCGAGCGTATAGGGTCTCTAAGCTAGTCGCCTCGGCGGCCCGGTGCCCGTATCTAACTCCATCATAGCGAGCTAGGTTTGAGGAAGCCTCCGCCGTCGTAAGCACATAGTAGGTGGGGATAAGGTAGTCCCAGTACGGAAAGTCTATGTTTTCACAGTGGAAGCCCCTCTCTTGAAGTCGCCCTTGCAGCGTAGTTAGGGCTTGCTCTACTTCGGGATGTAGGCCCTCGGGCAGGAGCCACGCCCATTTTTTGGGGGGTGGGGTGGGTTGGTAGGGCTCTACGGCTTCAGTGCTACTCGTCGCATCTCTCGGGTCAAAGCCAGCTATGTACTCATAGGCGAGGATGAGGTCTTCTAGGTTTGCGGAGAGCGGGCCTATTTGATCAAAGGAGGAGGCATAAGCGATTAGACCATAGCGAGAGACGCGGCCGTAAGTAGGCTTAAGCCCGTACAGTCCACAGAAGGCCGCCGGCTGCCGAACCGACCCCCCCGTA
Organism: uncultured Bacteroidia bacterium; assembly: GCA_937995505.1. Taxonomy (GTDB): domain Bacteria; phylum Bacteroidota; class Bacteroidia; order SpSt-205; family SpSt-205; genus SpSt-205. Next base: position 3,630 of record CALKJV010000006.1, read on the forward strand.
TCACTTCCTAAGGCTACATGACAGAATCCCGCTGCGGCTGCCGCCGCCGAGCCTCCCGAAGAGCCGCCGGGCACATACCCCGAAAGCCAGGGATGAGCCACAGGACCATAAGCGGAATTCTCATTGGAGGAGCCCATGGCAAATTCATCGCAGTTCGCTCGGCCTATGCAGATGGCCCCGGCGGCTTTCAGCCGCTCAATTACCGTTGCATTATACGGCGAAACAAATCCCTCCAAAATCCGAGAGGAAGCTCCCAGCCGATGCCCCGCCACAGCAATATTATCCTTATGCACATACAGAAGGCCTGCCAAGGGGGGCAGAGGCGCTCGCTTAGCTACAGCTGCATCCCATGCACGGGCGGCCGTGAGCGCTTCTTCGGTGTATACCTCTAAAAGGGCATTCAGCGATGGGTTATGGGCAGTTATCTCGTTTAGCGCAGTTTCTGTGGCGGCTATAAAAGTAGCCTCGCCGCGCAGAACGGCGGCCCGAAGCGCTCTATAGCTGGGGGTCATTCCAGCGTTTTCTCTTTCGGGGGGAGCGACTTTTGAGAGGGAGACTCTCCTTCCGTGCCGCGCATGGCTTGCCGAAACTCCCGTATGCTACTCCCGAGACCGCGAGCAAGCTCCGGGAGCTTTCGCCCTCCGAAGAGAAGCAGAAGTACCCCGAAAATCAAAATCCACTCCCCGTATCCGAGCCCAAACATGCCTCAAAGGTATGCATTTTTGCTCAATGCTTCCTAGCCCCGCTTTTGTCTTGGAAGAGAAGCGCTTGCAGGTGAACCTCCAGCGTTTAGCTCACATACAGCAGATGGCAGAGGTACAGCTTCTTTTTGCGCTGAAGGGGTTTGCCTTGCCCGCTGTGATGCCGCACATTCTCTCCGTAGCCCACGCTGTCGCAGCCAGCTCCCTCAACGAAGCTCAATTTGGCTATATCTATAGTGGTCGCCCCGTGCATCTGTATGCGCCTGCTTATCGCCCAGTAGATGTACCCCAGCTTATTTCCTTGGCGAGCCATTGGACCTTCAATAGCCTCTCTGCCTACCAGCGGTGGATAAATCAGCTGCCAGAGCACTTGGAGATAGGGCTGCGCGTAAATCCGCACTTTGGCGTCGCGGGAGCGCCTATCTATAATCCAGGTCGGCCAGGCTCGCGCCTCGGTGTACCGCCGGCTTCGGCACAGGGGCCGCTTCCCCCGCGCATCTCGGGTCTGCATGTACATACCCTCTGCGAAGCCGATGCAGATGCCTTTGCGGGTCTGGTAGAGCAGCTTTTGATACACTTTGAGCCATGGTTACGGGCCGCGCGCTGGCTCAACCTCGGCGGAGGTCACCTCCTCACGCGCACTGACTACGATGTGCAGCGCCTCGTGGAGACGATACGCCGGCTGCGTTCCATCCTCCCGAACTTAGAAGCAATCTACTTAGAGCCCAGCGCGGCTTTTGTCTGGGAAGCCGGCTATCTCCTCGCCGAAGTCTTAGATATTACCTACACAGAGGGTCGGCAGTGGGCCATGCTGGATGTTTCCTTCACTGCGCACATGCCCGACACCTTAGAAATGCCCTACAAGCCCATCGTGCGAGAAGCGCTACCCGAACCCAACCCCGCCTATCCTACCTACTGGCTTGGAGGCATAACTTGCTTAGCGGGGGATGAGATGGGGCCGTATAGCTTCCCAGAGCCGCTGGTCGTGGGCCAGCGCCTCACCTTCCACGATATGGCGCACTATACCTTCGTGAAGACTACCCTCTTCAATGGCGTAGCGCATCCAGCTCTAATAGTGAAGGGAGCTACCGGCTATCGTCTGGTCAAGGCATTTGGCTACGCAGATTATGTGCGTCGGCTACAGAACGGATAGGGCCCACTACACGGAGCGGCGAGGTCCAGCCAGGCCAGGCTGTGGGCCGAGGTGTGTCTTCTATGGCAAATACAGTGAGGTCTAAGGGATGCCCTATGTCAAGGGGGAGGTAGGGGAGGCCCAGAATACGGCGGGGTCTTTCGCTGAGTACCTCTGCGAGGAGGGTAGGAGAGGGTGGCTCAGGCGTAGCTTCTTGCAGGGCTTGCCAGAGAAGAGGGGCTAATACTTCTAAGGTAGGTTGGCCTACGGCTGCGCTGGCCCATTCAGTCTCCTTCTCCTCGGGGGGAGCTAGGTAATCATAGCTGGCAATGAGGGGTATCTGGCCTTGAGACAGAGCCTGGAGGATAGCTAAGCGGTCGCTTTGGGGGCGCAGCGGGGGATGGAGCTTCCAAAAAGCGTCGTAGGTGAGCAGTTGGCTTGCTTCCGCTGCAGTGTAGCTTAGCCCTGTGAAGGAAAGAAGGCCGTGCCGACGGGCCTCTTGTAGGCCTGCTGCCGTCGTGAGCGGGCCTACAAGAATTGTACCCCCATATGCTGCTCTTAGGGCAGCTAGGGCATGTACGGCTACGGTTTCGGTATAGTCAGGGAGGCCTTCCCAGCCGGAGAGGGCTAGCTCTGGGGCTTCGGGTACGCCTTTGTCTACGAGATGTGCCTCCCAAAAGGGCAGCACAAAAATCGGCCCTCCCAAGTAGCGCAGGTAAGGTAAGGCTTGGATGAGGGTACGCCAAGGAAGGGACCATTCCGGGGGCAAGGCCCATCCAAAAGCCCCTTCCGCCCGGAGGCTCTCCAGCGGAGCAATGTCGCCCTGGGGGGTGGCCCAAGCCGCTAAAAAAAGCACCTCTACGGGTAGAGATGCCGCATCACGACGGAGCTGGGCGATAATTTCGGGTTCGTGCCAGCCCTGCCATCCCCCTATGAGGAGGGTAGTGAAGCCCCCTCGCCATGCTCTGCGTGCTAAGGCTGCCAGAGACTCCTGCGCCGGCAGCTGGGGCTGACTGCTCCAAGCGCACACCTCTACCCATCCAGAGGAAACCCAAACCTTTGCTGGCTCGGGGGTAGGGGAGATAGCTCGGATGCCCGCAGAGTCCAGCTCTAGGTACACGGCTTGGCCTTGCCAGGGCGAGCGGCGGTCTGCGATGCGCACGGGTCCCAATCGTATTCCCTCACTCATGGGCTGCGAGGAAGGGTTTATCTAAGCTTTCCCACAAAGCAATAAGTTCGCTTACGGAGAGCTGGTGGGGGCGCTGCCCATGGAGAGGGGCTGGGAGCTGGTCAGCAAACTGGGCTAAGTTTTTTCGCAGGATCTGTCGGGGCTGCCGAAAAGCCGCTCGTAAAAAAGCCAGAAAGCTCGGCCATTCTTTCAGGTCCAGTTGCGGGGCGCGTTCAAAGGCTACTACTTCGCTCCAGACCTTCGGTGGAGGGGAAAAGGCCCCTGGAGGTACGGAAAAGAGCCTTCGTACTCGGTATAGGCTTTGGAAGGCCACGGACAGCCGGCCGTAAGGCCGCTCTCTTGGCGGAGCATAGAGGCGAGCGGCTACTTCGCGCTGTAGCATGAGTACTCCGGCGCGTATGTAGGTGCAGTGAGCCAAAATGCGAAAGAGGGCCGGCCCTGACAAGCTATACGGAAGGTTGCTCACGAAGAGTAGGGGTATTTCTGGTAGGGGTACCTGCAAAAAGTCGCCGTTTATCCAGGTAGCCCGTTCAGCCCCGGGGAGTCGGGTTAAAGTCGCTAAGCAGTGTGCATCTATCTCTATGCCGATATAGGGACTCGGGAGCTGTAAGAGGAATCGGGTAAGGGCACCGTGGCCAGGTCCTACTTCTAAGAGGGTCTCGTCGGGACAGGGGGATACGGCTTGGACTATCCGCTGGGCGTAAGCCTCACTGCGCAGGAAGTGCTGGTCATACCGAGGCATTCGGCGGCTCAAAGCGAAGGGAAACCTCGTGATACTGCTCGGGGGCAGCATAGCTTTGCTGCAAGGGATGTCCTTCCCAGTCTTCGGGTAGAAGGATTCGCCGCAAGTCAGGGTGCCCCGAGAAGCAAACCCCTACCAGGTCGTAAGCCTCTCGCTCCTGCCAGTTAGCAGCCGGCCAAACGCTCGCTACAGAAGGTACCGCCGTGCCTTCTTCTACGGATAGGAGTACGACCAGATCGGTCAAGTACAATAGGCTTCTTAGGTCGTAGCGTAACCTAAAATAAGGGGGCCTGTGCGTGGCAGTAAGCGCTATAAAGTAATCCACTGCGCCTTCAGCTCGCAAGTATTGGGCGGCTGCGGGCCAGCGGTCAGCTTCGGTGAGGGTTAGAGTATACTGGCGGCCTGAGCCGATAAGGGCCCCAAAACGCTCAAGGGTTTCTAAAAAGGAGTCGCTCCAAGTCTTGTACATGTTGGGCAAGGTCTCGGTTGATGGGAAGGGTCTCTTGTACCCATTGGCAGCTGTGTAGGATGGTAGAGTGGTCTCGGCCGCCAAAGTGTTCCCCTACGGCTTTGAGAGCGTGGTGGGTGTACTTGCGGGCGAGGTAGGTAGCTACATGCCGAGCGTATGCGACGTTTTTCTTTCGGGATTTGCCGCGCAGCTCCTCAGGGTGTATCTTGAAGTAATCAGCCACAGTCCGCACAATCTGTTCTACGGTGACGGCGCGTGTACGCAGCGGCTTGAAGCGACTGACGATCTGCTGGGTAAGCTCTAAGGAGAGTTCCTTGCGGCGAATGGAGGTTTCGGCAAGCAATTGGATTACCACCCCCTCTAAATCTCGTACATGGCTGCGCACGTTCTCTGCGATGTAGCGCAGTATCTCTTCGGGAATCTCTACTCCTTCTTGGCGCAGTTTGTAGCGCAAGATGGCCAGGCGCGTCTCGTAATCGGGGGGTAGTATAGGAGCAGCCAGCCCCCATGAGAAGCGGGAGGTAATTCTTTCCTCCAGTCCTCGCAGTTCCTGCGGAGGGGAGTCCGCTGTGATGACCAGCTGCTTACCGCTCTGATGGAGCTGGTTGAAGACATGGAAGAACATATCCTGTGTACTTTCTCGCCCCATGAGAAACTGTATATCATCTACGATAAGCAGGTCAAGGGCTTGTACCTTTTGCAGGAATTCGCTAAATTTTTTATTTCGCACCGAGTCTACATACTCCTGGGTAAAGTTTTCTGCGGTGAGGTAGAGGATGACTTTTTCGGGGTGTAGGCTGCGGGCATAGTTTCCGATGGCGTGAGCGAGGTGGGTTTTGCCTTGGCCGACTTCGCCGTAAATGAAGAGAGGATTGAAGGCGGTTTGGCCGGGTCGCTGGGCGACGCTGATGCCAGCACTACGGGCGAGCCGATTAGAGTCGCCTTCAATGAAGTTTTTGAAATCGTATTTGGGATTGAGGTTGGAGGGGAAGGGTTGACTGCTACGCAAGCCAGGGAATACAATAGCGGGGGGCAGCTCCTGGGAGGGGAGTTTCATGGGGGCTGCCTCTGCCGCAGTCATGACCTGATATTCTAAGCGTGCTTTGGTCCCTAAGAGGCGCCGTAAGGTTTTGACGATAAGCGCAGAGAAATGCTCTTCAATGTACTCGTAAAAAAACTGGCTGGGCACCCGTAGGGTAAGCACATCGCCTCGCAGGCTCACAGGCTGGGCTGCCCCGAGAAACGTGCGCACGGGAGCAATATTTGTGCCGACGGTGCGCTGGATGATTTCCAGGCACTTCGCCCATACCTCCTCGGCAGACACGGGCGGTGCTACTTTTGAAACACCCACGGACGCACTACAAAATATAAAACCGCACCGATGACCGCAATCACCGCAATAACCAGAATAGCGGTTAATCCCACACTTCGCTTATTTGTAGGGACCCGAGTAGCGCGCGTAGGGCTGTCACTTCCGCCGGCAGGGGGAGGAGGGTTGCGCAAAATAGCTTCCCAGTCCAGCTGATAGGAGCCCAGCATGACTACATCGCCGGGCTTAAGCTTTCTTGACAAGATCCGCTCTCCATTCACGAGCACGCCGTTTTTAGAGCCCATGTCTTGTACTTCTACGCTCCCGTCGGCGTGTAGGGCAAGGATTGCATGCCTGCCGGAGATTTCGGGATGGTTCAGTACTACATCGCACTCCGCAGAACGCCCCAAAAGGAGCGAGCGTTTGAGAGAGGGAGAAGCAGTCATACTCTGCAAATGTACCAATTACATCGGAGGCAAACGGCGTCTTTCGCGCGCAGCGGGTATGCCCAGCTGCTCACGGTACTTAGCTACCGTGCGCCGCTTTATCTGAATACCCTGCTGCTCCTGCAGCAGCTGCACAAGCTGCTCATCAGAATAAGGCGCCGTAGGATCCTCTTGCCTAATGATTTCCTCTAAGAGACTCTTGATGGCCTTATTAGAGATTTTTCGCCCGCTCTTTGTAGGTAAACCCTCTGAGAAAAAGTCCTTCAACAAGTAAATGCCGCACGGTGTCTGAATGTACTTTTTATTGACGACCCGACTAATCGTAGAAACATCCAGCTTGGTAGCTTTTGCAATGTCCTGTAAAATAAGCGGGCGCAGATACTGCTTATTGCAACCTTGCAAGAAAAAGAGTCGTTGGTGCCGTACAATTTCTCGGGCGGTGCGGAGGAGAGTTTGCTCGCGCTGCTTGAGAAGCTCTAGAAAGCGTTCCGCGTTTTCTAAATACTCTTTTATGCGCTGAAGGGTTTTTACCTTATCGGGGTCTAGGTTGCGTTTATTGCTATGCTCTTCTAGCAGCTTTCGGTACTGGGTGTTGATGCGGAGGCGGATAGGCCGTGGACGCGCAAGCTCTACCCTGAGTACATCCCCTTCTATGTGCAGGATAAAGTCAGGGGTAACCTGCTGGGCTACTTCTTCTGAGAGACTGCTCGCAGGGCTCAGCGTAAAGCGACTCATTAACTGTAAGATTTGTCGCAGCTCGCCAGTAGAAAGCTTGTACTTTTTCCGGATTTTGTCTAAGTTTGCCTTAGATAGTAGTTCAAAATCCTCTTCTAGTAGGCGCAGTAGCCAGTCGCGAGAAGGCGTGTCTGAGGGCAAGGCTCGCGCTTGTAGGATAAGGCTCTCTTGCAGCGAGCGGGCGCCGATTCCTGGAGGCTCTAATTGCTGAATTTTCCGCAATACAGCCTCTACTTCCTCAATTGAAGGGGGATTTTCAGTAAAAGAAGGCTCATGAGCTAAAAACTTCGCTAATTTTGGCAAGGGCTCTTCTAAGTATCCTCGGTTATTCAGGTTACCGATGAGATATTCGGCAATGGCGCGTTCTCGGGGCGAAAGGTCTAAGCCTGGTAGTTGCTCACATAGGGTATCGTAGAGGGATTGAGGGGCCTTGTAGTTGTAGGGGCCATAGTACTCTTCTGGGGCCTCTTGGCCGGGGGTGAAAGGCTCAAGCGGCAATCCGTTTTCGGTGGACTCGGCGCCGTAGCTATATCCCGTGAGGATAGGCCCTTCTGGCACGTCAAAAGATATGCCTTCGCCTTCAGAAGAACTATCCTCCATGGAAGAACCGTTCTCCATTTCCAAAACCAGGTTTTTCTCTACTTCCTGCTCAATATGCTTTTCCAGCTCATCTACAGGTACCTCCAGTAAGCGGGCCAGCTGGATTTGGTGGAGGTTCTGGCGTAAAATCTGGCGCTGGGCCAGTTCGGGACGAAGGTGAGAGGCCGGCATAGCTTTCCAGCAAATATAATGAGTTGCTGGGATAGTGCACATCCCAGAGAAAGAGCCCTTGTGGGGGGGCTAGGTGCATGCCCCAGCGGCGGTCGCCTTGGGCAAGGGCGGCCTGGAAGGCGTCGGGGCGGAGCTTCCCTTGAGCAAAGCGGACCTGAGCGCCCACCAGTGCTCGTACCATAGAGTGCAAGAACCGGTTGGCCTCCACCTCAAAGTACCAGAGCATAGGCTGGAGCTCGTACCACCCGGCCCGATAGATTGTGCAGGTAGTATCGGGATATCGCTTGGGCTCTTTCGCAAAGGCTTGAAAGTCGTGTGTACCTACGAAAGTCGCTGCTGCCTTTTGTAAAGAGGTAAAGTCTGGGGTGGGGTTTACTGGCCAGCTCCAGGCCCGCCAGAATACATTTGGAGCCAGTCGCACATAATACCGATAGGTTCGGCTAAGGGCGCTATGTCGGGCATGAAAGGAGGGCCCGGCCTCGTACAGCGCCCAAGCCTGAATATCACTGGGCAGCAGGCGGTTGAGGCGATACAGAAGCCCTTCGGGAAGGGGCTCTGGGCTCTCAAAGTGCGCCCATTGGGTTCGGGCATGCACCCCTGCATCGGTGCGGCCCGCGCCTACAAGCTTCACGGGCTGGCGTAGGAGCCGCTCTAAAACGCTCTCTACTGTACCTGCTACCGTAGGCAGCTGGGGCTGCCGCTGCCAGCCCGCATAGCGTGCGCCTTCGTAGGCTAAGGCCAGTACATACCTTTTCACGGATATGGCCGGAAAACCGTAATTCCACTCACTTTTGCTCGGCGCCGATCTAAATAAGCGCACAAATCCTCTCCATAAACCCACTTTCTCTCCCGAAGCGAAGCATGTGCAAAGGTGGG
>CALKJV010000007.1 GCA_937995505.1 uncultured Bacteroidia bacterium
TTTTCATGCCTGGCAAGGAGCCGACACCTTTTTTATCTGGGAGAGGGTCCTTAGCGTGTTGGTTATTTCGTGCCCTTGTGCGCTGGGCCTGGCTACGCCGCTAGCTGTACAGATGGCTATTAGCGGTGCGGCGCGTGCGCAGATGCTTCTCCGAGAGGCCGCTCAGCTGGAAAACCTCCTCTTAGGTACCTTGTGGGCTTTTGACAAGACGGGCACCCTTACGGAGGGGCGAGCTGCTGTGGAAAAGGCCACCTGGTACGCTCCCCAGTACAGAGGACTTTTGCGCTACCTCTGCAGTCGCAGCCAACATCCTCTGGCCCAAGCCTTGGCAAGTTATCTAGCGCAGGAGGGTGTGGCGAGTGAAAGTGCAGAAGTGCTAGCCTTCGTGGAGCTGCCAGGCAAAGGCATCCTCGCTACCCTCCCTTCGGAAAAGGTATACATTGGCAGCCCGGCCTGGATCGCTGAGAAGCACCCCAATCTCGCTATCCCCACTACTACTGCGGTAGCGGTAGCCACACAGCAGCAGCTTGTTGGGGTAGTTACCTTTACGGATCGGGAGCGGGTAGGGCTCCAACCTTTCCTTATGAAGCTCCGTAAGGAGGGAAAGAAGCTCTTCCTTCTCACGGGCGATCCGTCTGGGGCGGGGCGGCGTTTTGCAGAGCGCCTTGGTTTTGATGGAGTAGCTGAAGGGCTCACGCCCTTTGAGAAAGCCCAGTGGATAGAGCAGCAGCAAAAAGCCGGCGAGCGGGTAGTTTTCGTTGGGGATGGCATCAACGACGCCTTAGCCCTTCAAGCCGCTTATGTAGGCATAGCGGTGCATCGCAGTGCCGGCGCAGCGGTACAGAGCGCGGGCATAGCCCTCCTGCAGGAAGTAGAAGAGGCCCTTCCTGCCCTTTATCTCCTTAGCCGACGCTTGCGCCGTATCATCGCCCAAAATCTTGCTTGGGCTTTCGGCTATAATGTGTTGGCTCTGCCGCTAGCTATGGGGCTCGTACCTGGGGTGTATCCTTCGCCGGGGCTGAGCGCACTCCTGATGTCGGTGAGTTCCGTTACCGTCGTGCTCAATAGCTTACGAGTGAGGTTTTAGCGCGTGCTCCGAAAGGGTAGCTGGGAATTCATCTGACTCTTCAAGGCCTATTTCCGCACAGAGCTTACCCGCTGGCGAGCGTCTTGGGCGGCCTCTACCATGTGGCGTAGCGAAGGCGTAACCTCCTCCCATTTACGGGTTTTGAGCCCGCAATCGGGATTTACCCACAAAAGGGAGTCGGGAAGCACTCGTCGGGCCGCTTCAATTACCTCTGCCATCTGCTCTCGGCCGGGTATGGCGGGGGAGTGGATGTCATACACGCCCAGCCCAATCTGCCGGTCCCACTGCGGGAAGCGAGTAAATTCCTCTACCAGCGTGCCTTTACTGCGTGAAGCTTCTATAGAGACCACGTCAAAGTCCATTTCCCAGATGTGGCGGAGGATGCTTTCAAACTCCGAGTAGCACATATGGGAATGGATTTGGGTTTGGGGTAAGGCTCGCGCAGATAAGCGGAAGGCACGCACGGCCCAGCGGAAGTACTCAGGCCAGTCGCGCCGCTTGAGTGGTGCCCCTTCCCGGAAAGCCGGCTCATCAATCTGGATAACTTTGATGCCTGCCGCTTCTAAGTCCTTCACCTCATCCAGGATAGCCAGGGCAATCTCGTAAGCTACCTGCTCACGCGTCTTACCTGGAGGAGCGTAACTCCAATTGAGAATAGTCACTGGACCTGTGAGCATGCCTTTGACGGGCTTAGAGGTGAGGGATTGGGCGTACACGGTTTCCTCTACAGTCATAGGCGCAGGACGCCACACTTCCCCGTAGATAATCGGAGCCCGATACACGCGAGAGCCATACGAGAGAACCCATCCCTGAGTCGTAATTGCAAAGCCCTCTAAGCGTTCCGCGAAGTACTCTACCATATCACTGCGCTCAAACTCCCCATGCACCAGCACATCTAAGCCCAGTTCCTCTTGGTAGCGGATGACCTCAGCGATTTTTTCACGGATGCGGGTTTTGTAGGTCTCGGGGTCTATCTTCCCTTCGCGAAAAGCTTTACGCAGGGCGCGCAGGTCTTCGGTTTGCGGGAAGGACCCAATAGTCGTAGTGGGGAGGGGCGGGAGCTGCAAAACCTCCTGTTGGCGGCGCGCTCTTTCGGCGTAGGGGGTAGGGCGTTGAAAGTCGGCTTCTGTGAGGGCAGCTAAGCGAGCTCGGGTAGGCTCGTGCTTCCCGGGCATTTCTTGTGCCCATAGGGCGGCGGAAGCTTGCACGGCCGCTTGCGCTTCCGGCACCCCAGCAAAGGCTTGAGCTACCAAACGCAGCTCTTCTAGTTTTTCTTTTGCGAAACTCAGCCGCTCCCATACCGCCGACGGAATGTGGGTCTCTGGTGCCTTGGTCAGAGGCAAAAAGGACAAGGGCGCGCTGGGAGCCAGCCAAACTTCTCTGGCTATTTTAGTAAGGGCTTCTACCTCTTTTAGCTTTTCTTGGAGGTTTGCGCGCCATACATTGCGGCCATCTATCAGCCCAGCAATCAAGACTCTATCTTCTGGGAAGCCGTACTGCTCTAAGGCGGCACGGTTAGCGGCATTAGAGACGAGGTCCAGTCCGATACCCCGCACAGGCAGTTCCACGAGGCGCGGGTAGAAATCTACCGCTTCGTAGTAGGTGAGTAGATAGAGGGGAAGGCCCTGGAGGGCATGATACATGTATCCGATGAGCGGTACGGGCGGCTCATCTAAGACGAAGGCCGGCTCGTGCACCAGGATAGCTGGGGCTCCTGCTTGCAGGAGAGCTTCCAGCAGCTGGCGATAAACTGGCAGGAGAGCCTCCGCGTAGCGTTCTAAGTCTTCCAGCGAGAGCGGCTGCCCGCCCGCTTTCTTAGAAAGAGCTAAAAAGGTGTAAGGCCCGATGAGACTGGGTAAAGCTTTTTCATGGCCGAGTTTCCGAGCCAGTTGGTAGCGTGCTACGAAAAGGGTAGGGTCTGCGGAGAGCTCCAGCGTTTCCCATTCGGGTACGAGGTAGTGGTAGTTTGTGTTGAACCACTTAGTCATTTCCAGCGCTTTTGCGCCGCGAGCCATCTGGAAGTATGAGGTTAGCCCTTTATACGGCCGGAAGCGCTCTGGAATGAGCCCTATCGCCACCGAAAGGTCCAACATGGGGTCGTACAGCGAAAGCTCGCCGCTCGGATACACCTCTACTTGCGCTGCATAAGTAGCGAGCCTTTCTGACTCTAAGGCTTCCATGCCGGAGAGGAGTTCTGTATCGGTAATCTTGCCTGCCCAGAAGCGCTCTAGGAGAGACTTATATTGCCGCTTTTCGCCGAGGCGCGGCAGACCAAAGGCTAAGGTTCGCATCGCCCAAAGGTAGGCAAAAA
>CALKJV010000008.1 GCA_937995505.1 uncultured Bacteroidia bacterium
GAATAAACTTTCCTTGATGCGGTTGGGTGGTGATGCGAAGGTGGCGCATGAGAAATCGGAGCAGGGGGTTTCTGCTGAGGTCGGGGGGCTGAGCGTCTTTTTTGAGGAGGTTTTTTAGGCCGGCCCAAACCAGAAAAGCTCCGAAGATGTACAAGACCCAGCTAAAACTTTTCACAAGGAGTATCCCCGCAAAGATGAATATCCCACGCATGAGCATCGCGCCTATCACGCCCCAGAAAAGAACCTTATGGTAGTATTGGGGCTCTATGGAGAAGTAGCGCATGATGAGTAGGATCACGAAAACGTTATCCATGGAGAGGGCGTATTCCATGATGTAGGCTGAGTAGTATTCTAGGGCATAGCCCTGCCCTTTCTCTACATACACAAAAGCTCCGAAGCCCAGCGCGAGAACTACGATAAAGAGCGACTGCCAGGCAGCCTGACGCAGGGTGAGGGCGCGGGCTTTTTTATGGAATATGCCCAAATCTAGTAAAAGGAACCCAGCTACCAGCACCCCAAATCCCCACAAAACCGGATGGTCAAGCATAAACCCAGCGAAAGGTAAGCAAAAGCAGAGCTGCCACGAGAAGTCCTATGCCCCAGCCGCCTAAGACGTCTGAGGGATAGTGCACCCCCAAATAAACTCGCGTGCAGCTATGCACAAACGCCCAGGCGAGACTGATTCCCCAGATGATCGGGGAGCGAGCATACCCCGCAAAGGTGCAGGCGGCGGCGAGACTATTTGCTGCATGACCTGAAGGAAAGCTATACATTCCGCCACGGTAGTTCTGGACGGTGCGGATTTGCGGGGCGAGGCGGGGGTCGTGTGTGGGACGCAGGCGACCTATGACTGGCTTGAGCAGGCCGCTGGAAGTGAAATCCGCCAGTCCTGCCGCAGTGAGGGTGAGCAGGATAGGCCGCCAGGCTCGCCGTCCGCATCGCCGTATCGCCCAATATAGGCCCAGAGCAAAGAGCGGGGTCCAGACCCAGGTTTTAGTCGCATACCAGAAGAAGGGGTCCCAGCGAGGATCGCCGGCATGATTTATGGTCAGGAGAAGCCAAGTATCCCAGCTCTGAAGGGCTTCTAGCATGAATGCAAGTACTGGTGCAGTGCCTGCGCTATGCGGGCGGTTTCGGTCTCTATGTAGAAGCTTCCAGCCAGAGGGTCGGGCTGCGCAGCGAAGTGCGGGACCTCGTGGCGAAGAAGAAGGCTGACATTACGGCTCCAGCGAGCCGCATGAGGGTCCTCAGCGGAGGTGATAGGCGGAAGGTAAAGGGCTTGTGCGGTGCCGCAGAGAGCCCCTAAGGCGAAAAGCGTGGCTCGGACAAGGTTCTCTTCGGGGCCCTCATAAGGCAGCTGCCCGCTAGGCCGGTAAAGGGTGTCTGCCGGCCATGCCCATAGATATACCGGTCTGGGGGCTAAGGCTTGCCGAAGCGCCCGAAAAAGTAGCGCCGTGGGAAATAGGCGCACATCCCCTTTTAGGGCGAGATGAAGGGGGCCTTCTGCGGGAAGGGAAAAGCCTTCGCCCTCTATCTCAAGTGTATCCGTAAGCCGAAAAGGTAGCATCCATACAGCCGTAGCCGGCGCAGCCACGGGTGAGCCTTCGGTAAGCTGATATACCTTTACTCCGAGAGGAGGGGGTGAACTTAGGGACATGGCTGGCTCTAAAAGCCATGTTTGCGCTGCGAGGCCCTCTTCTAGATACTCTGGGCGATATAGCCAAATCTCTACTTCGCCAGGGATGAAGCGTTCGGCGATCAGCTGCCATCCAGGCTCGTCTAGAAGGGGCTTCTTAGCCGGCCAGTCGGGCACATCCTCTGAGAGATAAAAAGGTGCAGGCCTGCCCCCTTCTGGGAAGTAGCCCAGCTCCTTCTCTATTCGAGCGCGCCATAGTTCTCTCGTAGCCGCTGGGAAGTCCTCGTAAGGCTTCACTTAGCAAATGTACTCACTCGCTGGCCTCCAGCGAAAAGGATGCCCTACCTTTGCGCTCGTGCAGCCTTGGATTGAAGCGCTGCGTCGGCGCTATCTTGTGCAAGATGCTACCCCGCTTCCAGAGAACCCTAAAGCCCTCGGAGCCGCCTATGTGGGCATTGATCCGACAGCGGACTCCTTGCATATAGGGCATTTAGCGCCGCTACAGCTCCTGTATCATCTGGCGCAAGCAGGCATACAGCCTATTGCGGTAGTGGGCGGGGCTACGGCTCGGATTGGAGATCCCTCCGGCAAGAGATCGGAACGCCCCCTCTTGCCGCTGGAACTGGTCCAGGCCCACGCAAAAGCCCTCACCGCCCAAATCCAAAACCTTTTGCCCTTTGAGCTTACCATAGTAGATAACCTAAGCTGGCTTGGGGCTTTCAGCTTTTTAGATTTTCTGCGAGAAGTGGGCAAGCACATCACTGTTAGCTACCTGCTCGCAAAAGAAACTATCCAATCCCGCTTAGAAAGTGGCATTTCCTTTACGGAGTTTGCCTATCCGCTGCTGCAAGCGTACGATTTTTACTACCTTTTTCAGCATTACGGGTGTCGCTTACAAGTAGGAGGGGCTGATCAGTGGGGAAATATCACCACAGGCATTGAGCTTATCCGAAAGCTTACAGGGCAGGAGGCGTACGGCCTCACTTGCCCGCTCCTTACGCGTGCAGACGGAACCAAGTTTGGCAAAAGCGAGCGCGGCGAAAATATTTGGCTCTCTCCGGCGCGCACTTCGCCGTATCAGTTTTATCAGTTTTGGTTTCGGCAAGCGGATGCCGACCTGCCTAAGCTCCTGGGGGTTTTTAGTTGGAAGCCCTTTGAGGAGATAGAAGCCCTTTTACAAGCCCACTCGACCGCCCCCGAGAAGCGACTAGCCCAGCGCTCTTTAGCCTACGAAATGACAGCCCGCATTCACGGCGAGAGCGTCGCTCAAAGCGTAGAGCGGGTTTCGGAGGTGATTTTTGGAGGGGGTACCTTAGAGGAGCTGGCTCAGGTGCCAGAGTCTCTTTTCGCACAAATTGTAGCAGAGATGCCTACCTATTGTATAGCCCAAGTTCAGCTTTCGGTCGTGGAGGCCCTTGTGGCGAGTGGGGCTTTTCGGTCTAAGTCGGAGGTGCGTCAGCTTATTCAGCAGGGGGGGCTTTCCATCAACCGCCAGCGGGTGGAAGCCGCAGAGACCCCCCTAAACGCGTATGTGCCGCTGCGAGGGGCTTACTGGCTGGTGCAGCGGGGCAAACGGGAGCGATTTTGGCTCCGCTTAGCGGAGGCTGGAGCGTAGTTTTATTTCAGGCCTAAGCGTGCTGCTACGGCATCCGTAAGGTCATAAGTGCCTTCCCCATATAGGATGATGCTGCCTGCGCTGCGGTCAAGTACAATAGAAAACTTTTTCTCCTGGGCTGTAGCTTGGATAGCTTGTTGGAGGCGGTCCAAGATAGGTTTCATTTTCTCTTCCCGCTGTTTGAAAAGGTCGCCGTTGGGCCCGAAGCGTTTGCGTTGAAGTTCTCGGGCTTTGCGTTCCTCGGCTTCGATCTCGTCTTGTTTGCGGCGTTTGATTTCGGGCGACATCAGGGGTTCTTGTTCCCGATACTGCTGGAAAAGCTGTTCGACTCGGGCGTAGAGGTCTTCAATTTCTTTTTGCCACTGCTGGGTGAGCCGTTCAATCTCCTGTTCGGCGGCTTTGTACTCGGGCATGCGGTCTAAGAGGGCTTGGCTATCTACGAAGCCGACTTTCTGGGCGGCTAAAAGCCCAAAACTACAGCTCAGGAGGAGGGTTCGTATCATCGTACTCATAGCTGCTGGCCAATCATAAAGTGGAAGCGGCTTCCTCCGAGGGGGAGTCCGTTTGGGTCGCGGGCATCGTCAATCCCATACCCGTAATCTACCCCCAGAAGCCCAAACATAGGTAAGAAGATACGTGCTCCCACCCCGAAGGAGCGACGCAGTTGAAGGGGATTGAAGGTTTTGAGCGAGCCCCAGGCATTGCCCCCTTCGGCAAAAGCGTGGAGCCAAAGGGTGGCGGCGGGGTTGAGGGAAATAGGCTGGCGCAGCTCAAGGGTAAACTTGCTGAACGCAAGCGAGCCATTGGCCGGGCCTAAGAAGGGCGAGGCGTAGCCACGCAGGGCGATGATCTCTCGCCCGTCAATATTGAAGCCTTGAATGCCATCTCCCCCTACAAAGAACCGCTCAAAAGGCGAGAAGGGGATTTCCCGATTGTACCGGCCTAAAATGCCTAAGCGAAAGCGAGGGGCCAGTACCATATTCCCTGCCACCCGCACATAAAACTGGGCATCCATCCGCCATTTGTGAAACTCCAAGAGCCGTAAAGCGTCTCGCTGCTTATTGTACTGAGCCCCTAGGAGGTAAGACCACGGGGGGGTAGCCTCTACGGATAGAACGATAGAGGAACCCGAGCGAGGATAAATAGGCGCATCTATGCTTGTGCGGTCAATGGCCTGCCGTAAGGATAGGATATTCACAAAGGCGGTGCCGCGGTCTCCTAAGAGGGCAAAGGCATTTTTAGCGGTGTAGTACCGATAAGAAAGAGTAGTGTAACTGCGGAAAAAGTCATCGGGAAACCGCAAGCGCCGGCCTAAGTCTAAGGATGTGCCTAAGATAGAGAGGTAGTAATCCGAGAAGAGTGCTCGTTGCACCGAATAGTATCCCGAAAAGCCGAGGGAATTGGGTTTTTTGCCGCCAAACCACGGGTCCAGAAAGTTGATGGCGTAGTTTTGGAACCCGCGACCATTGAGCTGAAGCTGGAGGCCCAGCTGCTGTCCATCGCCTGTGGGCAAAGGCCTCCAAGCGCGTTTATTTGGGATGCGGCTGAAGGAAAAGTTATTGAATCGCAGACCTGCGGTGAGAATAAGCCCACCGCCGATAGGGTTTCCGTAAACATCTCGGATACGGCCTCCCCAGCCCCCTTGCAGGAATACTTGGTCGGAGGGCCGCTCTTCCATGGCGTATTTGAGGTCTACGACCCCTTCGGCGGGGTCAGGAAGTGGAATAATATTAGTCTTTTCCTGGTCAAAGTAACCCAGTGCAAGCAGCTCGCGCTGGGAGCGGATCAGCGCGCTCCGACTAAACTTATCCCCGGGAAGGGTGCGCACTTCTCGGAGGATGACCTTATCGCGGGTGCGGTCGTTGCCTTCTACCAGCAGGCGGCGAATCGTCGCTTGCGGCCCCTCAAAAATACGGATGGTGAGATCCACAGAGTCTTCGCCTACGACGCGCTCCACAGGTTCGGCCCGAAAGAATAAATACCCATCGTCTAAGTACAGCGAAGCGATATCGTTGCCGTTTGGGTCCATTTGTAGGCGGCGCTCCAACAGAGTGGGGTTATATACATCCCCTCGCTTGATGCCTAAGATGCGTGAGAGGGTGGTGGAGTCATACAGGGTATTGCCCTCCCAAGAGATGTGACGGAAGTAGTATTTGCGCCCTTCGTAGAGGGTGAGGCGCACTTGGAGGCGTTTGGGGCTTACAAGCCATACAGAGTCGCTCAAGATGCGCGCATCTCGGTAGCCTTTATTTTGGAGGGCAGTGACGAGCTTCTCCTGGTCTTTTTCAAATTCGGTCTTTTGGTAGCGGGAGCGTTTCCAGAAGCGGTAGAAGCGGCGTTCTTTTGTTTCTTTGAGCTGGCGCTTAGCCCAAGTTGGGGCATTAGCTGCCAGCCCTTCAAATTCTATGCGCTGGATTTTTACGCGAGGTCCTCGCTTGACGAGGAAAAGTACCTTAACAGTGTTTGCGCCTGTGTCGGGGTCGACCTGCGTGGAGACTTGGGCTTGATAGTACCCTTTGCTTTGGAGGTAGTTTCGTATGACGCGATCGGCGTTGAGGCGCTGACTTTCAGTGAAGATAGTGCCTCGTACCAGGCCGATTTTTTCGGAGAGTTCTTTGGCTTGGGATTTGCTTACGCCTCGTACGCTGAAGCGACTCAAGCGGGGCCGTTCCTCTACGCGGATGACGAGCCAAACCCGACTTTCTGTAAGGCTATCTGCGAGGATCTCAATGTCCCCAAAAAGCCCTTGCCGCCAGAGCTTTTGGGTGGCGAGGGCGAGGTCTTCGCCGGGGATGCGAATCTTTTGACTGAGGTACAGTCCGCTGGCGATGCGTACGGCTTGCGGATCTAAGTACTGTGCGCCTTCTACCCGCAAGCCGGCAATCTCTACGGTGCGTACGGTGGCGGCGGAGGGTACTTGCGCTAAGCCCCAACTTAGGAGAGTACTCGCCCAAATCGCCGTTCGCGCTGCTGGTATTGCCATAGGGCTTCGTAAAAGGCCTCTCGCCGAAAATCAGGCCATAAGGTAGGCAGAAACACAAACTCTGTATAAGCGCATTCCCACAGAAGG
>CALKJV010000009.1 GCA_937995505.1 uncultured Bacteroidia bacterium
CATCAAACTGCCATCCAGCGACAGCTCTCCCATGATAAGGGTATCTGTCAGGGCTTCGCTGGAGGCTTGCCCCGATGCCGCTAAAATCCCTACTGCGATAGGTAGGTCATACGCTGTGCCTTCTTTGCGCAGGTCGGCAGGCGATAGGTTGATCACAATCTTGCCCCGAGGGAAGGAAAACCCACTATTTCGGATAGCGGCCTCCACCCGCTCGCGGCTCTCCTTGACCGCATTGTCAGGTAAGCCTACAATCGCATAGCCTAACCCTGCAGAAAGATTGACCTCCACACTGACCGGATAGGCATAGATGCCGTAAAGGGCTGCGGCCGGAACCTTTACCAGCATGGAAGGAAAGGTAAGTAAATTTGACCGATGGTGGCGCTAGACCCCGTCCGAGAAGCAGTGGGATTCGGTCTAGTAGGGGTTTGGCTGGGGTATGTGGGCTATCGCTTAGAGTGGTATCGCCAGCCAGCGTGGGTACTGATAGTGCTCTGCATGAAAGTTTTAGCGGCGTGGGCTTTTGGCTGGTTGTATGCAAGCTATTACTGCCATGGCGATACGCTCAAGGTCTATCTGTCTGCTAGTCGCATAGCGCATTATCTGTGGAGCCGTCCTCTGGCCGGGATAGCGCTTCTTTTTCGGGAGTTTTCGTCTAATTGGGAAGAGCTAGGTTGGCAAATTTTTTGGCAAGATGCCCAGCTTTTTGGCTACGACTACGAGTGGAGCGAACCCAGCAATTATCACTTTTATAGGCTTGTGGTGCCACTGTACCTTGCCGCCGGAGGAAGCTATTACGGCTTTCAAGGACTTCTAGGTATAATAGGAGGGCTACTTAGCTATGCGGCGTATGTGCGGTGGAGTCGGATAGCGGCTTTTCCGAATGGATTTTGGGTTCTCTGGTTTTTGTGGCCTTCAGGTCTTCTGTGGTTTTCAGGGGCGCTGCGCGATACCTTAGTGATGCCACTCATGCTGTATGGGGCGGCATGGATAGCCTCAGTGCGCAGTTGGCGAGATGCATGGGGGATTTTAGCGGTCGGGCTTGCTGGTCTGCTTAGAGCAGAGGCAGCTTTATTAGGGGCCGCAGTAGGGCTGGCGTACCGCTGGCATAAACACCGCTGGCTTATTGGGGTTGGGGCTGCCGTGGCAGCTGTGGTTTTTACCATATGGGTAGGTCCCTGGGCCTATCGCTATCGGACCGAAGCACTGGATCCCCTCTGGCACCCCGATGTGCAGGAGGCCAGCGTCTTCCGAATAAGCTATACACCTTCTCCCATAGGGGTATGGATAGGGTGGGTACAAGGGGTCTTTTATGGCTTATTTGGGCCTTTCGTATGGCAGGTGCGCAAGCCGATAGTAGCCCTATATGCCATAGAGGTGCTTTTCGCAGCTGTCTTGATGGGGAGATGGGGGATATGGGTTTCTCGGCGCAGAGCATGGAGCTGGCGATCGGCCTTACTCGTGGCTATTGGGGTCGCTGTAGTGGGTGTAACTGCCATGGCTATGCCGTATTGGGGTACTTTGACTCGGCAGCGGCTTTATGGACTTGTGTGGATAGCCATCGGGTTAGGTATGGCCGTACAAGAGGGGCTCCAACGCGGCCAGCACAGCCCGAGCTAACCGAAGCTCGCTTTCCTGTGTGAGCCCTGCAATGTGCGGGGTAAGCAGCACGGAGGGGTGCTTCCGGAGAAAGTCCCACGCCTGCTGCTCGTCGGAGTTGAGCTTATCGGGAGGTTCGCTGGGTAAGGTATCTAAGGCAGCTCCCCATAGCTGCCCCGCCGCTAAGGCTTCAGCTACGGCTGGCAAAGACACAATCCCCCCTCGCGCGATATTGATAAGCGCAATCGGCTGCCGAAAACGCTCTAAAAACGCCTTGTCTATACAGCCTTGCGTCTCTGCGGTCAGGGGCACATGCAGGGAAAGTACATCGGCATGAAGCCAGATTTCCTCCAAGGAGGCTTCTTGGATACCATTTCCGGCGAAGCCCTGCTTGTACCTGTCATAGGCGAGCACCGTAGCACCGAGTTGGGCTAAAAGATGAGCGGTGCGACTGCCATTATGGCCAAAGCCCATAATTCCTATTGTGAGAGAAGCGAGTTCTCTTCCTGTGTGAGAGTGGCGGTTCCAGGTGTTCTGCTCGCGCAGGTCGTGGTGGGCAGGCAAGATTCGGTGGGCTAAGGTGATCATCGCCCCAACTACGTACTCTGCTACGGGAGCGGAGTTGGCTTGGGGGGTTGAGAGCAGGTGTATCCCTCTGCGAGCCAAGGCTTCTTTGTCTATGTGTTCGGTACCGGAGCCTGCCCGTAGGATAGCGCGTAGGTTGGGAGCTCCTTGGAGTAGGGCTTCTGTGACGGGTATAGCCCCCCGCAGCACCCAGATGTGGGCTTCGGCCAGCAGTGGGGGCAGAGTATTGGGGCTCGGCTTGGGTAAAGAGTAGATGCGCAGGTTAGCTCGGCTTTGAAGAGCCTGTAAGAGGGTTGGGTGATAGGTTTCTGTGAGCAGCACCGTGAGCGGCATAGTACAGGAGGGTATGGGCTACAGTTTGGAGGTTTTGGGTTCGGGCGAGTAGCTCTGTAGCGGGTAAGGTGTAGAGGGTAAGTTTTTCGCCTTCGGGGGTGGGTCGGGAGGTGCCCTGAGCGTAAGCTTGTAGGACTGCCCCAGGTATGGGGAGGGTCGCTGCGAAAAAGTATCCTATTTCCCCCCACATAGCGGGAGAAGGATACAAAGGGTGAGAGGTAAGCTGGGAAAGGTCGTTTGGGCAGAGGAGCCAGCCAGTCTCTTCGGCTACCTCGCGTAGGGCAGCTTCAAGAGGGGATTCCTGGCCGTCTAGCATGCCTGCGGGATGTTCGTAGAAGGGGGTTTCGGCGGTAGGGCGGCGCTGTTGTACGACTAAAAAAGCTTCTGTCCCATCCTCGGCTGAGAGCAGTAAGCATACTGCTGCAAAGGCACCTCGTCGCAGGACTAAGCGAAATTCGCCTTCTGCCGTGAGCAGCTCCTCCGCTCGCACCAGCGGATGCTGCCACACGAGACGATATTCAGGGATCATGGTTTTCCTTCCTGCGGGCTCTCTCCTTCACTATTGCGAAGCGGAATAAGCCCCCCTGCGATAATAAAGCGCAAGGTATCAGAGGCTTTGAGGGCTAGCGGCTGAATTTGAGAGGCTGGTACGAGTACTAAGTCCCCCATAAATCCAAAAGCGTAGGGAAGGTACACGGCCACGAGCGGCTGGTCTGGCAAAGGAGCGTCATGGGTGAGAAAGCCGATTTGATAGAGGGGAACTTGCGGGTTGACTTGTACAAGTACGGGCCGATCAAAGCGAAAAGACCGCCGAGAACTTTCCACCAGCTCGCGAACTGAGCTGTAAATGAAGCCGATGAAGGGTATTTTTCGGATGCGTTCTTCTATGGCGGCGATGAGGGTGGGGCCGAGCCAGTGGGTTCCGATATACCCCAGTACTGTCAGGCCGAGGAGTAAAAGGATGATGCCTATCCCAGGAATGCCCGTAGGAATAATACTATCCAGCCATTTGAGGAGGATCCACAGGAGGTAGAAGGTAGCGATAGCAGGCAAGAACAAGAATACCCCGCGCAAGAGGTAGCGCAGGAGCAGGCTGCTGAGGAGTTTAGCTTGAGTAAGGAAGTTCATTATGAGAATGGCCGTTATCTGGGGCGGGATCTAAGGTGCGCAGTAGCCTAGGCAAGCGCCCCATAGAAGCAATTTCCCGCCAAGCTTTTTTGACTTCCTTGGCGATCAAGCCGAAATACACTTTCCCACCTTCTAAGGAAGTCAAGACGCCGGATTTAGCAAGTACTGTAGCATTTGGACCGATGCGGATGCCGCTTGGGATACCCACTTGCCCCCACAGGACCACACCATCCTCTAAGGTGCAAGCTCCAGCTATGCCTACCTGTGCAGCTATCTGGCAGTTGCGACCGATGAGGGTGTCATGCCCGATTTGGACGAGGTTGTCAATTTTAGTGTGGTCACCGATATAGGTGTCCGAAGTGACCCCACGGTCAATCGTGGTATTTGCGCCAATCTCTACATGGTCTCCGATTACGACCCGACCTTTACTTAGGAGCCGTTCTGAGCCACCGGGTGTGCGTTTGTAGTAAAAGGCTTCCCCGCCGATGACGCAGCCGGACTGAATGACCACATGGCTACCGATATACGTGTAGGGGCCGATAGTTACGTTAGGGTAGATGTACGTATCTCGACCGATGTAGCAGTTAGGACCGATTACTACGTTGTGCCCAATATGGCAGCCGACTTCAATGTAGGTATTTTCGCCAATCACGACATTCTGTCCGAAAGTTACGCCCTGTGCTTGCGCAGGTACACTGGGGAATGTCGGTAGGGTCGTAGGCTGAAAGTACTCTAAGAGCCGATTGAAATCGCGAAAGGGAAAAGGAGTAAAGATTAAGGCTTTGCCTGGGGGCGGGTCTATCTCCTGATTGATAAGTATGATAGAAGCGGGGCTTTCTAAGGCTTTTCGGTAATACTTCGGTACATCGGTGAAGGTAATATCCCCTGGGGCTAAGCGGTGGATCTCATTGATGCCTGTGGCTTGGATAGTAGGCGCTCCTGCGAAAGAACAGCCTAAGATATCGGCTATTTCCTGGACAGAATGAGGGAATATCTTCATATGCTATGAAAGTTTTTCCAGTAAAGGGAGGGTACGGGTAGCGTATCTCTGGAGGTGTATTTAGCGCTGTGGCGCTGGCGGTAGGGGATCTGTGCAGGGCCCTGCAAGGTAAAAAAGATAAGCTGTCCAATGGGCATGCCGGGGTATACGCGCACAGGCTGAACCACTGTAATCTCTAAGGTCCAGTGATTGCAAAAGCCAATGTCGCCT
The DNA here is from genome assembly GCA_937995505.1 of uncultured Bacteroidia bacterium. Lineage (GTDB taxonomy): Bacteria > Bacteroidota > Bacteroidia > SpSt-205 > SpSt-205 > SpSt-205. The sequence continues at coordinate 4,853 of CALKJV010000009.1, forward strand.
TTGCTAGCGGTAGCATGTATCTGGATGCCGAGGCGGCCGATGCTGCTCTTTCCCTCCAGAAAGGGCACGTAGGCATGGCTTTCGGTGTACTCTTCTGTGACCCCCAGGTATAGGATGCCTGGCACGAGGAAAAGCCCTTTCTCAGGTATCTCCAGCAGGGTAGAAGAAGTCGGGCGGCGAGCATCTAAGGTAGCCGTAGCATAGACCCGTAAGTAGGGGCCCAAATGCACGTCATAACTATTGCTACCCAGGGCTTCTGAGCGGAAAGGTTCTATTTTGATGGTACCTTGCTCTAGAGCAGCTAAGATATCTGCATCTGAGAGTATCATAGTTTTGCAGCGATTTTTTCTGCCCAGGAAGGTGATTTCGGAGGGGATGCGTCAGCAGAAGTAGGGGGAGGGGTAACTGGGAGGGTAGCCGGCGGGGGAGAGTTCGGGGAGCGGCTCAACTGATCTAGGCGTTCCAGCTGCAGCGAGAGAAAGGTACGCAGCTCTAAGAGAATCTCTTGACGGCGCTGCTGGAGCGTCTCAATCGCTTCCTCCAACTGCTCCCGCTGGCGCTGCAGCGCTCGCAGAGTCTCATCGGCTTTTTGACGGGCTTCTTGGAGGATGAGTGCGGCGTTCTTCTCGGCGTTTTGGAGGGTGATGCGGCTATTTTCTTCGGCTTGGAGGAGGGTACGCTGGAGGAGGCTTTCCATCTCTTTGTAGCGAGTGAGTTCCGTACTGAGCTGTTCTAGCTTTTGACGGAAGGTATGCCGCTCTTCTAAAAGAGCGCTCCACTCTTGGGCTAGCTGTCGCAGAAAGGTGCGTACCTCCTCAGGATCATATCCACGCAAGGTGCGAGTGAAGGTCTGATTTTGGATATCTATGGGGGTAAGCATGGCCCGGTTCTGGCAAAAGTACCAAAAACCGTGCCTATGTGGGTAGGGCTACCAGTGTCGGTTTGGCAACCTTCTCAAATTCTAGGCGATACTTCTGTACGATAGCCCGTATAGGCCATACCGCAGCATCTGCGAGGGCGCAGATGGTACGCCCTTCTATTTGATTGGCTACGGAAAGCAGTCGGTCTATATCGGCGTACGTAGCTGTACCCTCTAGGAATCGGTGCAGAATTTTTTTGAGCCAGCCGGTACCTTCGCGACAAGGGGTGCATTGGCCACACGACTCGTGTTTGTAAAAAGCCGCGATCCGATAGGCAAACCCCACCATATCGGTGTTCTCATCCAGCACGAGTATACCTGAGGTGCCCATCATAGAGCCAACCTTGCGGAGGGCATCTGCACTCATGCGGATACCTTCTATCTCGTCGGGGGTGAGGATAGGCGTGGAAGATCCCCCGGGTACCACCCCTTTGAGCTTCCGGCCATGGCGTATGCCACCTGCGACTTCGTAGATGAGGTCAGTAATCAGCATGCCGCTGGGGTACTCATACACGCCGGGACGATTTACATGACCGGATATCCCATACAGGACAGGTCCTGGATGTTCTGGCGCGCCGATTTGCGTGTAGGCTGCCGCTCCGAGTCGCAGTACAAGTGGCACATGGGCTAAAGTTTCTACATTATTGATGGTGGTGGGAGCGCCCCAAAGGCCTTTTTGCGCAGGGAAGGGCGGTTTATAGCGGGGATATGCCCGTTTGCCCTCTAAGGATTCCATCAACCCTGTCTCTTCGCCGCAGATGTAGGCACCTGCCCCTTTATGGAGGTACAGTTCTGTGGAAAAATCGGTATCTAAGATGTGCTTGCCGATGTAGCCTCGCTGGTAGGCTTGGTCTACGGCTGCTTGCAGGCGATCAATCCAGTCGGCGTATTCCCCACGAATGTACACATAGATAGCGTCTATCTGCATCGCATAAGCTGCGATGAGGGCGCCTTCAATGAAGAGATGGGGATTGAATTCAAATATTCGACGGTCTTTACAGGTGCCGGGTTCGGATTCGTCGCCGTTGGCGGCGAGGTAGCGGGGCACACCTTCTTTTTTGGGGGGCATGAAGCTCCACTTGAGACCTGCATTGAAGCCGGCTCCCCCTCGCCCTCGGATGTTTGCAGCTTTGATCTCTTCAATCACTTGCGGCGGGGTCAGCTCCTTCAAGGATCGCCGCAGCTGGGCGTAGCCGCCTGTACTCTCATAGACTGTGATGTCGTGGAGGTTAGGGATTTTCGGTAAGAGGAGTGGTCTGTAGGTGCGCCATTCCATATGACAAAGAAAACAATTTTTCTTATAACGGCTTTGTTTGGAGGTGGGCCTGGGCTATCGCGAGGAAGGAGTCGGCCGATAGGCTAGCTCCGCCCACTAACCCCCCATCAATATCTGGCTGGCTAAAGAGGGCGTAGGCGTTGTCGGGCTTGAGACTGCCGCCGTAAAGGATGGGGATTTGATCGGCGGGAGCGCCGAGCTGCGCAAGCTGCATGCGCAGATAGGCGTGAGCTTCTTGGGCTTGGTCGGGGGTGGCGTTGATACCCGTGCCGATAGCCCAGACGGGCTCATAAGCTATGGCCAGGCGGTTCCAGTCTATGATGTTTTCGGATAAGACTTCTTGCAACTGGGTTTGGAGGCGAAAGAGGGTTCGGCCGGCCTCGCGTTCCGCTAAGGTTTCGCCTACGCAGTAAAGTACTGATAAGCTGCGGGCTTGTGCGTCTTGTACTTTTTTTCGGAGCAGTTCTGCGTTTTCCCCGAAGTACTGGCGCCGTTCAGAGTGTCCTACGAGTACCCAAGTGGCGCCGGCTGCGGCGAGTTGGGCCATAGAGATCTCTCCGGTAAAGGCCCCGAATTCGCCGGGGTATCCGTTTTGTGCACCGAGGGCTATGGAGCTGCCTGCTAGCTGCATAGCTAGCTCCCGCAGATATAAAGCCGGGGGGAAGACTATGCCTGGCAGCGTGCGTAGCTCCGGCGCCTCCCAGGCAGCACGCAACTGCTGGGTCAAAGTAAGCGCTTGCTCGGCATACAAGTGCATCTTCCAGTTAGCCGCTAAAAGCCTCCTCATGGTAAGATGAGTACGAGGGGATGGGGCAATCTCTCCGCAGGCGCAAAGAGTACATGGCCGTTTTTTTCTCGGACGGCGGCTACGAGTAGGTCTATCCCGTCTTTGGTAGGAAGGGAGCGTTTACTGCCTACCAACTCTTGGGCTGGCAAGTCGTAACCCTCTTGAATAAACAAGATAGGCGTAGTGGGTAGGGTGTCTTGCAGGAGTTCCCAGATTTCTTTGGGGGTCTGGGGCTCTGAGTACGCTAAGAAAGGAGCATACATTTGCTCTAATACGGTGCGTTGATGGCTTAGGTGCTGGGCTACATGCTGTTGGATTACTTCTAAGGGGGCGGTTTCAGGTACGCCGCTGATGAGCGTAAGGCGCGCCTTAGGTTCAAGGCGACGCATCAGCTCCTGCAAGATCCTGTCCTCTCCCATGAGTAGAAGAGGAACCTGCTCCTCCTGTAGATAATAGCTTAGTACCGACTGCAACGTATCTAAATACTTGACGAGGGCCATGCTATAGGCCGAGCGCGCCATCTGTGCAAAAAGCTCTGAATATTGTGGGCTTTCTAGACTGATGTTTTGGATTTGCTGTCGGGCTTTGTGGAGCTGATGGAGGGCGTCTTTGAGCTCAGACTGCAGGGGCATGGAGAAGAGACGACTGTCTAAGCCCTCAAACCACCGCGCCGTATTTTCGGAGATGAGCCCGACAAAGGTCGCTTGCGTCCGATAGAGCGCATATAGTGCAGGATTCGGCTTGAGGGCCTTCCCTACCGAAATCTCTTCTGGTAAGGCGAAAGGCAAGAATACGGCCTCGGAGACAGCGGGCGTTACCCCGATAAGCCAGGTGCCTTGCCGGAGGGAGCTTTCGCTGACTTGCTGGAGGGCATACTCCAGGTTGGTACGAAAAGACTCTGCCTCCTTTAGGTCGCTGTGCTTAGCCAGAGCTTTTTCTGCTTTGGATTGGACTTTGCCGAGCTGGATAGCAGAAAGGCCTCCTTCGGCCTCCGGTACAGGGAGGTACGCCGTAAGTGCTAGAGATGCTTCTGCGGCTTCAGCCAGCCGACGAACTCGCGTAAACCTTAGCGGATCCATAAGCCAATGGAATGCCCTAACTTTACCGGCGCTTTTTCCATAGGGATGCAAAGTAAAGGGTTTCTACTTTTTCTCGGGGTGGTGATCCTCTTGGGCACAGTAGCTACGATGTGGCTGCCCCATTGGAGTGGGAGCTTGTATGTGCTAGCGATAGTGGGGTATTTTTTCCGGGGGCGAGCGTGGTGGGCGCTGGCAGCGGGGCTTGCCTTAGCGGGAGTATGGCTGGGGCTTGCGTTAGCTTGGGACCTACCTAACCAAGGCTTACTGGCGCAGCGGGTAGCCACGCTTTTCGGGGTTTCTCGCCCTGCCTTGTGGGGTATTACGGCGCTAATAGGCTTTGTACTGGGGGCGGTAGGTATCGCCTTAGGCCAGGCTTTAGCTCGGCTCCTTCCCCAAAAACCCCCTCGGGCCCGTGAGCGCCGCCGACGATAAGCAGCTTTCGCTCCGCTTGCTGGCGGGTTTTGCTATAGGTATAGCGGCTGCGCTCTTGATACGGTCTCTGGGCGTGCCTGCGGAAGGCATGACCCGCCTCGCAGGGCTTTTCGGCGAGATATTCTTGCGAGGGATTTTCATGCTCATCCTGCCGCTGGTGGTACCCATCCTGCTGCTAGGCATACAGCGCATCAGTGCTACGGGTGCCATGGGAAAGGTGGGCCTTCACACGCTGCTTACCGTGGGGGGGCTCACGATAGTGGCAGCTACGATTGGGCTTTTAGCAGCCAATCTGCTGCAGCCGGGTACTGCTGTCTCGCCAGAAGCACAGGCCGAGCTAAGTCGGCGCTTTGGGGGAGTGGCCCCCGTAGCTAAGGCACCTTCGCACGAGCTTCTCCTCAATCTCCTGCCCAAAAACCCCTTTCGCGAGGTGGCTTTGGCTTTCTCGCCAGAGCAGCAGGGCGGACTCCTTGCCGTGGTGTTTTTTGTAGTGATTTTCGGCATAAGCCTGGCTCGCCTCCCTGCCGAAACCACTCAGCCCCTTTATCACAGCTTAGAAGCCATCTATCAGGCGAGCCTCTGGCTACTCTTATGGGTGATGCGGTGGATAGCCCCCTTTGGCATTGCCGGTTTGATTTCTCAAGCAGTGGTGGGCTTGGGGTGGGAAGTTTTTCCGCTTTTAGGGGCGTATATGGGTACGGTGGCTTTGGGGCTTGCCGTGCATGGCTTAGGGGTATACACGATTTTTTTGCGGGCTTTTGCTCGGCGTTCGCCTTGGCATACGCTTAGGGAGAGTTTCCCGGCCCTCCTGGTGGCTTTTTCTTCTGCCAGTAGCAATGCAACGCTTCCTACAACCCTGCGGGTGGCTATAGAGCGCTTGCAGGTCGCCCCGCCCATCGCTCAGTTTATCGTAACCCTCGGCGCTACCGTCAATCAAAACGGTACTGCCCTTTATGAGGGGGTCACGCTGTTATTTCTTTTCCAGGTATTTGGGGTGCCTTTGAGCTTTTCCGAGCAGGCGCTGGTAATCGGTCTAGCGATGCTTATCGCCATAGGGGCAGCTGGAGTACCCGGGGGCTCTATTCCGCTACTGGCGGGGGTTCTGCCGCTCTTTGGGGTGCCGGCAGCGGCGATAGCACTGATTTACGGCATAGACCGGCTTCTAGATATGCTGCGCACCACCCTAAATGTGTATGGCGATTTAGTGATTGCTACCTACCTCAACCGTTTATACCATGGAGCTTCTGCAGACTCGGGCGGCGCTTAGAGAATGGCGTCGCAGCGTCCAAACCCGCTTGGGTTTTGTACCGACCATGGGTGCCTTACACGAAGGGCATCTCTCCTTAGTGCGTCGGAGCCTTGCTGAAAACGACCGCACCGTCGTGAGCATATTCGTCAATCCCCGGCAGTTTGGCGCAAATGAGGACTACCACCGCTACCCCCGTACCTTAGAGACCGATCAGCGCCTTTTGGAAAGCCTCGGGGTCTCAGTACTTTTCGCGCCTCCGGAGGAGGAGATATATAGCTCCGAAGATGAAGCCCTTATTAGCATGACTCGCCTGAGCCGATTGTGGTGTGGAACCTATCGCATCGGGCATTTTGACGGGGTTACCTTGGTGCTTACGAAGCTTTTTCATCTGGTAGAGCCGGCTCGGGCCTACTTTGGGGAAAAGGACTTTCAACAGCTACGTATTGTGGAGAAGATGGTGGAGGAGTTATTTTTTCCCATTCAGCTTGTGCGGGTGCCGACGGTGCGTGAGCCAGATGGCTTGGCCATGAGCTCGCGCAATGCCTATCTCTCTTCTCGGGGGCGAGCCCAGGCCGTAGCGCTGTATAAGACGCTACAGTACATTCAGACCCTTCTGCCTAAGTATCGGTTAGTTTCTGACCTGCTGCGAGAGGCCCAGCAGTATCTTTCAGAAAGGTTTCCCGAGGTAAAGTTGGAGTATTTAGCTGTGGTGGATGAATACTCTCTGGAGCCGATGGTACATATAGGGCAGACGGGATCACCCCGTGCCCTAATCGCTGCGTATGTGGAGGGGGTTCGTCTAATTGACAATATGCCTTTGCATGTGCCAGACTAAGCGGATTGGAGATGAGCTCGTAGGCGTCGGCTCCCATCGGCGAGTGGCTCTAAAAAAACCTGCACCGCCGGCAGCGGCACTGAGAAAGGCAGGCGATCTGCCCACTCAACGAAAACTAGTGGCGCTGACTCCAAAAGCTCTTCCAGCTCCGCCCACCGAGAAGGAATATTTATGGGGAAGCGATAGAGGTCTATATGCACCGCGCTGGGATAGTAGTGGATATACGAGAAGGTAGGGCTTGCGGCTTCTGAGCCCACCCAGGCGCGTACGAGGGCGGTTTTGCCTGCGCCGAGGGGGCCATAGAGCAGCCAGCGCGAGACTTGGGGAGCCCAAGCTTGCAAGGCTGCCACGACCTGAGGAAGTTCTGGCAGAGCGTAGATGCGTTCCAGCTGCGTCTCTCGCACGCCGCTAATAGCCGAAGAGCTCCTCCAGCGTCAGCTCCCGAAGGGTAAGTCCCTTTCCGCGCAGCTTCTCAAGGGGAAGGCGTTCTCGGTCGCCAATGAGGAGGAGTAGGCGGGGCTTGCCGGCGAGATAGCTCTGGTGGAAGGCGACCAGGTCTTTTTCGGAGAGATAGGGCAGGGCCTTCCAGAGGTCGGCTCGGCGTTCTTGGGAGAGGCCGAGCCGCCGCGCCTCCCACCATGCGTAAAATACCTCCTCATGGCGCAGGCGAGTGGTAGCCACTTCGGTGCGGAGGGCTTGGCGGGCTACTTCGGCTAACGTAGGTACCACAATCAAGCTATCTATCAGCTCCTCCATCGCCTCGTAAGCCTCTACCAGCTTATCGGCTTGGGTACCGACCCGCCCGAAAAAGAAGTACGGCTGATCTGGGCGAGAGGGGGCCACAAAATAAGCCGACGCCGCATAAGCAAGCCCTTTGGCTTCGCGGATTTGCTGGAAGACTACGGCCGACATCCCCCCGCCGAAGTATTCTGTGAAGTAGCGAGCAGGTGGGTACAGTTCGCGTTGATAGGGAACGGAACGATGTACCCATGTCATAGAGGCGCGCACCATCGGGTAGTGCACGAAGTATACCGTTTTCCCTGGGGTCTCTTGCATGGTGAAGGTTTTAGGGGCGGGGGGCTGCTGCCAGGGGTTAGGCTTACGGATGCTTTTTTCTAAGAGGGGGGCTACTTCAGCGCCGCCAGGGCCGTCATAATACAGCTCCCAAGGGTACTTCCACAAATCAGCAGCTCGCCGAGTAAGCTCTGCTGCCGTCATGCTACGCAGCGCCCCAGTAGAAGGAATATGTTTGCGGGGATGATCAGAGCCATAAAGCCCATAGCTGGTGCACATCTGCTCAATTACTGGCAGAGTCTGCTTGGCATCTTGGCGATTTTTGAGGGTGTTTTCGCGCAGGAAAGCCCACACCGTCTCATCTACCTCGGGAGTGTAAAGAAGCGAGTCTACTAAGGCTGCGATGGGCTGTAAGTTTGCCGTGAGCCCTTGGACTATCACTTGCAGCTCTCTTTCGCCAGCTACGAAGCTGAGCCGGCCCCCTAAGGCAAAAAGGCGCCGTTTGAAGCGCTGTACGCCCATGCCCGCTGGACCGACCAGCTCGTAATAGCTCTTGATAAGGGGCAGCCATACTTCATGGTGGCTTCCTAAGGGTAAGTACCAGATGAGGGTGAAGAGGCTATCCTCGGTGTCGGGCAGCGCATACAGGGGGATCTGCCCGTGGAGGGCGCCTTTTTGGAATACTTGGGTAAAGTCTAAGAATTGAGGTTCGGGCAAGCTGGTTTCTCGGCTCTCGCTTAGAAATGCCTCTGTAAAGGACGACGCCCGGCTGCGCTCAATCTTGAGGGGGGTGATGGGGGGTTTAGGCACTTTGGGTAGAGGCGGGCGGGGGCCTTGCCGCTTATAAGCTACGACGCAGCGCTTAGGGGTGTAATAGCGCCGAGCAAATGCGACTAAGTCTGCCTTGCGTAGCTGCCGCATGCGTTCCAGGTCGGCTAAGGCTTCACCCCAAGGACGCTGCTTGACGAAAATGTCCAGAATACGCTGAGCTCTCGCTCGGTTATCTCGCCAAGATTTGAGTTCATTGAAGAGCAAGTCGTTTATGGCTGCTTGTAGGAGGCTCTCGTCAAAGTCACCTTTTTGTACGCGTTTGATGGCTTCCCAGAGGTGCTTTTCTGCTTCTTCTAAGGTTTGGCCGGGTTTGGGTTCGGCGTAGAAGTACTGTACGCCGTGATCTGCCAAGAGCATAGGGGAGCTGCTGACGGATTTGAGCTTACGGGTTTGGATAAGCCACTCGTCTAAGAGACCGGTGGTGCTATTGGAGAGGATCTGGTCTAAGAGGCGGGCTTTGAGGGCGTCGGGCGTTCCGTCTGGCGGTAGCCGAAAGGCGAGCGTAATCTGCGGCGGCTGCGGACCGACAGCTTCTACAACTATACGCTTTTTGAGCGGTGAAGGGGTCCCTTTCACATACGGAAAGGGCGGTACCGCTCGTGGCGGGAAGCCCCCAAAGTACCTCTCTACCCAGCGGGCCACAGTATCTGGTAGGATATCGCCTGCTACGATTACTACCATGTTATTGGGCACATAGTAGGTTTCGTAGTACTGGCGGATGGCCTTTATGGAAGGGTTTTTGAGGTGCTCTATGGTACCAATAGTGGTCTGGGTGCCGTAAGGATGGTCCGGGAAAAGAGCTGCTAAGAGTTTCTCATTTAGCTCGCGGTATTCGTTGTCAATAGCGATGTTTTTTTCCTCATAGACGGCTTCCAGCTCGGTGTGGAAGAGGCGCAGGACGGGCTTTCGGAAGCGCTCAGCTTCTAGACGCAAAAGCTGCTCTAGATGCTCGGGGGGCACATCGTTGATATAGGCGGTTACCTCAAAGCTGGTAAAGGCATTCGTGCCCTCTGCCCCAAGTGCGCTCACCATGCGGTCGTATTCATTAGGGATGGCCCATTCTGCTGCTAATTGAGAGACAGAGTCAATCTGCCGATAGATACCTGTGCGCTCTAAGGAGTCTCGGGTATGATTGTAGCGTTCGTAAAGGGCCTCAATGGCGTCTAAGTAGACCTTTTCGCGGTCATAGTCCTTGGAGCCGTAGCGGTCGGTTCCTTTGAAGAGCATGTGTTCTAAGTAGTGGGCCAATCCGGTGTTATCGGGGGGGTCATGCTTGCTCCCGGCGCGGGTAGCAATCATGACGAAGGCTCGGGGTTTAGCGGGATTGGAGGTTGCGACTACGGTGAGGCCGTTGGCAAGCGTATAGACAAAAATTTGTCGCTGAGGGTCTTGGAAGGTAAGTTTCGGCTGCGCTAAAAGCAGCCCAGAGATACCCAGGAGGAGCTTCCGCATCCAAGCAAATATACGCTCCTCAGCGTCAGAAAAGGGTTACTACTCGGCGTACGACTTGGTCTACGAGTAGGACGGGTCCGTCTTCTCGGCCATGTAGCTCGTCCATAGAGATAGCGAGCTTCGGGCCGCG
>CALKJV010000010.1 GCA_937995505.1 uncultured Bacteroidia bacterium
TCTATTACCTTTCAGTACAAAGAGATCACTGCGGGCTACTACAGCGGCTACGCAAATGGAAACTTCAACGTAGTAGGCATGGAGAATATCACAGGGCAATCGGGGCTAAATATTGCCGCAGCTTGGCCCGTACCTTTCTCAAATTACGCCATAAAGATTTGGCATCCGGGTACTATTTTGTGCAGTTCTACGGATATAGCGGCTGAATGGTCCTTGACTCCCCGAGGCGAAGCGCTCTTCGCACTCAAAAATCGGCCTACTGCTCCCTTCCAAGCCGGCGTACGCAACACAGGTAATCTAGTGGTAAATAATCAAGTTCGCTCCATCCTGCGAATACAAGGACCTGGTGGAGCCACGACAGCTATCTATCGGGACACTGTCTTTCTAAATCCTCCGTTTGCGGTGGGGAATGTTCTTGTCACCACTTACACGAAGCCTTTCAGCTCAAACCAGGCCACCCCTACCCCTCTCCAGACAGGAAGCTACCGAGCAGTGCACGTAGTAAACATCGTAGGGGGGGGAGATGGCTACGCGGGGAATAACCAGTACTTAACCGAGTTAGTGATAGCCGATACTCAAGCCAGTGGATCGAACCAGGGTAAATACCTCCTCCGCTATGATGACGGTAACTGGGATCCCGCTAATGAAGACATAGGAGGTATAGGTTTTGCCCATGGGATGACTTTTGTGGCGCCGGAGGATATCGTGGTAGAGGCCATCTCAGTAGACATGCTATACAGAGAGGACCTGGCAAATACCTATCCCCTTGCCCTCTGGGTATATGACTACGACCCCGTAAATGGCACCGTAGGGAATCAGAGAGACTCGGTAGGCATTGCCCCAGCTAATTTCGCAAACGGCGACTCCCTCAATAGATTCCAAGACCAAGGAGGAGCATTTTATGCCCTTCGGCGCTATAGCGTGCCCCTTACTACGCCCATCACGCTCCTTAGCGGGCAGGGCCTGGCAGTAGGCTTCCGTACCCTGCATCCCTCGGGCGCAACTAACGTAAGCAACTACGTAGTCTCCGACGCGAGTGCACCTATCTCACGGCGAGCCTTAGAGGGCATTGCGGGTGTGTGGGCTCCCGCTCGCAACTTAGAAGAAGAGGACTATGCCATTGGGCTTGTAGCTCGGTTGGATGTCTCATCTGCGGCTACCGCTCCGGTACAGCAGCCTGCGTGGGGATTCACTGTCTTTCCCAATCCATCAAGTGATGCGCCTTTCGTGCGGGTAGAGCTGCCAGCGCCAGGTCCTGTTACCTTCCGCCTCGTAGACCTTACAGGGAAGGTACTCTGGCAGGAAACCCGCGAAATCCCCACCCCCAGCTACAAGCTGCGCCTGCCCGCAGGCCTCTCTGCTGGCACCTACCTCCTGGGCGTGACCTACCAAGGCTTCACGAAGGGCCAGCGCATCGTCATTGAGTAAAACCTCCCAACCCTTACCGAAGGGGCGGGCCCTACAGGTCCGCCCCTTCTTCTTTATGTGTTTTCGTGCCAGATGTTGCAATAGCTATACCTTTGCGCCATGGACCTTCTCCCAAGCATTGCAATAGGCACGGCATTAGGGATGCTCTCTGGTTTACTTAGCGGGCTCGTCGGCGTAGGTGGAGGCGTAGTTATTATCCCAGTCCTTGTTTTCCTCTTAGGCTACTCCCAACACTTAGCCCAAGGAACCGCTCTGCTTGCCTTTTCATTACCTGTTTTTGGACTTGCTGCTTGGAACTACTACAAGTATAAGCGAGTAAACTGGATTATAGCCCTAGGCGTTTCCGCTGGGATAGCCTTAGCGAGCTTTTTCGTAGCCGAATGGGTGCAAACCTTAAAAAATGAAGTGCTTACAAAGATTTTTGGTGCCTTTCTCATCCTGATAGCCGTCTGGCAATTCTGGCGGGCGGGCCATAAACTGTCGGGCCCTACAAGCCAGAAACTCCCCTCTCGGACTTCACAATTTCTCATCGGCCTAGGGGTAGGCCTTCTCACAGGTGCCTTGAAAGGCCTCACGGGTTTAGGCGGCGGGGTAATTATCGTACCTTTTCTCATACTCCTTGCTAAGCTAGACCAGCACACGGCCCAGGGCACCAGTCTTCTTTCCATGACCCTACCTGTGAGCCTGATAACTGTGATCCCTTACTGGCAGCATGAAAATGTGGAAGTGCCTGTGGGCCTCTCTTTAGCTGTAGGAATTGCCATAGGTAGTACCCTGTCTGCCCGCTTTGCACAAAAGATAGCCGGCCCCAACTTAGCTCGTATCTTCTCAGTAGTGGTGGGGATCATGGGAGTAGTGATTCTCGTTCGGTAGGGAGAATTGCAGCTCCATACCCATCTTTGCTGAGTGCTGGCCAATTTGAATGCTTGCCCTGGCCCATGCGGAATCTATGCTAAACTCCTAACGCTCCTGACAGGCTATACGCTCCTTTGGGCACAGGAGGGGGTTCTCCTTTTACGCTGCGTCTCGCCCGAAAATCAGCCCCTCCCCTACGCCCAGGTATTAGTTTCGCCTATAGAACGGGGCTATACCACCGACTCCAGCGGGCGAGTGCAAATCACCTTACCTGCGGGACGATATCGGCTTCGGGCGTCTCACCTAAGCGCTGCCCCTGTGGAGACGGAGGTCTGGGTTCAAGCAGGCGCGCGCATACCGCTTACCCTCGTACTCGGCACACGAGAAATCCGCACCGACTCGGTAGCTATTCGGGACCAGAGGCCGCCACCGACCCAGCTGCCAGATGCGCCTTTCCTCCAGCCTATCCCCATCCGCACCGAAGCGCTGCGCTACATGCCCTCCGTCAAGCCCGACATAGAAAGCCGTCTCGCCCTCATGGGCGCCCTCACCTCCAGCGAACTCTCCTCCCAATACCGCGTGCGCGGCGGAAACTTTGACGAGAACCTCGTCTATGCTGGCGAAATAGAAATTTATCGCCCTTTCTCAGCTCGCAGCGGTCAGCAAGAAGGGCTGGGCTTCACCAATCCCCTCCTCTTAGAGGAAGTGCGCTTCAGCACCGGCGGCTTTGAAGCCCGCTACGGCGATAAGCTCTCCTCTGTCCTAGAGGTAACCTACAAGCGTCGGGAACGGCCCGAAAGCACCCTGGATCTCGGGCTGCTCAACCAGGGCTTCGCTACAAGCGGGAAAATCGGCTCAGTGTATTACACCCTTGGATTACGGCGCTTCGCTATCGGCTACCTTTTGCGTACCCTCCCCGTGCAGGGACAATATCGCCCTGAATTTTACGACGGGCAGGCCTACTTCTGCTGGCGCCGCACGGATAACACAGGCCGAGAGGTCTGGCGCATAGAAGCGCTCTCCATAGGACTCTGGAATCGCTATCGCCTCTTCCCTCAGACCGGCGAAGCCACCTTCGGCCTCATCAACGCCGCGCTGCGCGTGCAACTGTACTTCGTAGGGGCAGAAGAGCTGACATACCGTACAAGCCAGCAAGCCCTCTCGCTCACCTGGCGTCCAAGCCCTACCCTCCGCTTGAGCCATCATCTTAGTTACTTTGGCAGCTTAGAGGATGAGGTCGTAGATGTAGAGGGCGCTTACCTCCTTGGTGAAGTACAAACCGGACTCGGAAGCCAGCTGTACAACGAGATTACGGTCCTGCGCGGGGCCGGCAGCCAGATCCGCCGCATCCGAAACTTCTTAGACATACATACCCTGTACGCGGAGCAGCGCGGCGAATGGTACTGGGATCCCCAACTGCGTCATCGTCTCCTATGGGGCCTGCGCGGCCAAATAGAACGGTTCCAAGACCACGTGTATGAGTGGAGTGCCTTAGACTCAGCAGACTATGTGACCTTGGATGAGCGCTATTTCTGGGACCAAGGACTCTATAATCGGCGCTTGATAGGCTTCTTACAGCAGGGCTTGCGGTGGGGCCTGTGGCGCATAGAGATGGGCCTCCGATGGCACTACAGCGCCGCTAATCGGCAACTTCTCTTGAGTCCCCGTGCCCAGCTCCTCTACCAGCCCTCTGAGAATTTCCAAGTCCGTCTCGGTCTCGGCCACTATGCTCAGCCGCCCTTTTACCGAGAGCTTCGCGACATCACCTACCAGCTAAACCCCACCTTACGCGCCCAGCAGAGCTTCCAAGCTATACTCGGAGCGGATTACCGCTTCTCGGCTTGGAGCCGCCCCTTCCGATACTTTGTAGAGCTGTACTACAAGCACCTATGGGACCTTATCCCTTACGAGCTAGAAAATGTACGGCTGCGCTATTACAGTAGCCCCACGGCTCAGGGCTATGCATATGGGCTAGATATGCGGCTCAATGGAGAGTTTCTCAGCGGCGTGGACTCTTGGTTTGCGATAGGGCTACTCTCTACCCAGGAAAGGCTCCCAGGACGCAGCTGGGTACGGCGGCCCAGCGACCAGCGTTTGAGCTTTGCTTTTTACTTTCAAGATGAGCTCCCTACCAATCCCCTCTACAAGTTCAATATCCAGTTCATTTTCGCTACGGGCGCGCCCTTTGGCGTACCTCGGCGCATAGAAAGCCGCACTGTGTTTCAGATGCCCTTCTACAACCGAGTGGATGTAGGCTTTAGTCGGTTTATCCCGATTGACCGGCGCCCGCTCAAATCCCTCTGGGTAGGGATAGACGTCTTCAACCTCTTTCAGCGCTACAATGTCGTGAGCTATCAGTGGATCGCAGATGTATACGGGATACGATGGGCTGTGCCGAATTATCTCTCGGCTCGTTTAGTGAACCTGCGGCTTATCGGGGAGTTTTGAAGGAAAGCGCCCGCAAGGGCGATAGCAATAGCATCACTGGCGTGCTCAGAGGAAGGTACGCTGAAAGGAGGCTCTAAATAATGCTGAAGCATGGCAGCGACTTGGGCTTTATCGGCGTGGGCTCTACCTGTGAGGGCTTTTTTGATGCGAACGGCGGGGAGGGAGTGTGGACCAGGCCTTCCCATAGAGAGCAAAAGCCCCCATAAGAGCCCTTTCACGGTGCCTAAAACGAGGGCACTGCGCACGCTACGCCCCACAAAAGGCTCTTCCAGATACACCAGAGCCGAAGGGGCCCAAGGCTCCAGCTGCTGCTGAAGCCATCCATGGAGCTTCGTCAACCGGACCTCTAAGGCCCCTCGCCCCAGACTGAATGCCTCACACGCAAGTAACCGAAACTGCAGGGCTCCTTTCGCCTCTACGACCGCCAGCCCTACCTCCTGCGAACCTATATCTATCCCAAGCCAGAGGGAATTTACCACACGCGAACCCCCCACATGGTTACATCGTCTATCTGTTCGCCTTCACCTTCGTAGTCTTTCCACTCTTTCCAACGGATATTAAAAAGGGCGCGGCGACGCGGCATGGAAACCTCATGCACGGTTTCTAAGATAAACTCTTTGAGCTGCTTCGTACCGAAGCGTTTGCCTGCGGGGCCGCCTGATTGATCTACTACCCCATCCGTAAAGAGAAAGAACGAGTCGCCCGGCTCTAGCTGAATTGTATGTTCTGTGAAAAAGCGCTCTTCTTCTAACTGCTCTCCCCCGATAGACTTTTTATCGGGCTTGATTTCCTTGAGCTCTGTGCCTTGCACGTAGTAGAGAGGGAGGTTGGCCCCTGCATAGGCTAACTGGAAGGTTCTCGGGTTGTAG
>CALKJV010000011.1 GCA_937995505.1 uncultured Bacteroidia bacterium
CCCTCCAAGCTATCCCCGAGTATTTAGAGCAAGTGCAGAAGGGGCTTCTCGATCGGGCGCGGGAGCGACTGGCCCGACAGACCCACCGAGTGGATAGCTACGCCCAGATGCGAGAGATTTTGGAAAGCGAAGGGGGTTTCATAGCTGCGCATTGGGATGGCACGACCGAGACAGAGCTGGCCATAAAAGAAGAGACAGGGGCTACGATTCGGTGTATTCCTTTGGAAGGGGAGTCAGAGGAAGGGCGCTGCATCTATACGGGGCGGCCCTCCTCGCAGCGCGTACTTTTCGCAAAGGCCTACTAGAAAACTACGAGGGGGCCGGGTAACTTCCCGACCCCCTCAGGGAAAAAAGAGGGCAGATTTCTACTCACCTTGGCCCTTGGAGAAGCCGTCTTCTCCATCAAAGCGGCATAAGTGCTCCGTCTTGATAAAGTCTAAGCCCGCTTGGCGGTAGGCCTGCAAGGCGGTAATTACATCCTCGTGCGTAATAGGAGTGCCGCTCTTACTCATGAGCCGAGTACGCCAGTGATCCGTGAGGAAGGTTTCCTCCACGGTATTGGGCCAGACAGCGGTACCGCGATTAGAAATCATCGTGAGCTTCATGCTCGGTGGGAGGGCGGCTTGGATACGTTCAGCCAGCTCCTGCGGTTTGCCTGGTAGCCACTCTACAAATACATCTACACCGATAAGCTCTTTTTGGGGACGGTTGATACGCTCGTACGAGGGTATGGCGATGACTTTGGCGGGGCCGCCTTCTTGGGTATAGCGCACAGGCTTGAAGTGCTCGGGCTGCTTGCCGAGATTGCGTGCCACAGCCTGAGCAAACTCCTTCGTGCCAACTTTTTCGCGAGAGATGCCTTCCCGATAAATGTCGTAAGTATGATATCCCTCTTCAATGGTGCGCAGCCATGCGTTGTGGACGCGTTCTGCGACCTCGGGCTGCCCGATATGCACCAGCATCAGGATGCCTGCGTGGAGGAGGCCGGAGGGGTTAGCCAGATTCTGGCCCGCTCGGCGCGGAGCAGAACCGTGGATGGCTTCAAACATAGCCATGTTGGGTCCGATATTGGCAGAGCCGGCTAGCCCTACAGACCCCGCAATCTGCGCTACCATATCTGATAGGATATCCCCGTACAGGTTTAGCGTAACTACCACATCAAACTGCTGAGGCGTATCGGCGAGCTTGGCTGTGCCAATGTCAATGATCCAGTGCTCTTTCTCAATTTCTGGGTATTCTGCGCCGATCTCATCAAATATTTTATGGAAGAGCCCGTCGGTGAGCTTCATAATATTGTCTTTGGTCATGCAGGTTACTTTTTTGCGGTTATAGGCGCGAGCGTACTCAAAGGCGTAGCGAATGATGCGTTCGGTGCCTGGGCGAGTGATGAGCTTGAGGACCTGGTATACTTCAGGGGTTTGTCGGTGTTCAATGCCGGCGTAAAGGTCTTCTTCGTTTTCGCGCACGATCACTACATCTAAGCCGGGGTGTTTAGTCTCAATGAAGGGGTGATACGAGACGCAGGGGCGTACATTGGCAAAGAGGTTGAAGAGCTTACGGGTAGTTACGTTGAGGCTTTTGAATCCGCCTCCTTGGGGGGTAGTGATGGGGGCTTTGTAGAAGACGCGGGTTTGGCGCAGGGTCTCAATCGCCTCTGGAGTGATACCAGCGGTGTGGCCTTGGAGGTAGATTTTTTCTCCGATCTCAATGACGTGGGGTTCTATTTGGGCGCCGGCTTCGGTGAGGATGTGTAGGCAGGCAGACATGATTTCGGGGCCGATACCATCCCCGTACGCGACAGCAATGGGTACTTTAGTCATATCGCAGGCAAACTTAGGAAAATTTCAGCGCCAGGCGCACCAGCTCTTCGGCGGGGGCATCTGGGTGCTGCTGGAGGGCTTTTTGCAGGCGGGTCTGGGCTTCGGCTGGGGTGTAGCCCAAGGAGAGTAAGGCTTCATAAGCCTCCTGGTAAGCGGGAGGGAGGGTAGGCTTAGGCCAGCTTTTGAGGGCAGATTGAAGGTCTAAAAGGATCTGCTGCGCTAACTTAGGGCCGATCCCTTTGACGGAGCTGAGGGCTTTCACCTCTCGGGCATGAATGATCTGAATAAGCTGCTCTGGAGAGTAGCGCGAGAGTAAGGCCAGTGCTTTCTGGGGGCCGAGTCGCGGTACTTTGCGCAGCAAGCCAAATAGCTTGCGTTCCTCTTCGTGCAGAAAGCCATACAAGACCGGCTCGCCTTCTTCTCGAGGAAGCTCTAAGACTGTTAAGAAGGTACAAAGTTGACCAGGGGTGAGGTTTTTGCTCACGCTCAGGGGGGTATAAAGCCAGAAGCCCAAGCCATGCACCTCTACTATGACTCGGTGGGGGCTTACTTGAATTACCTTTCCCGACAAGTAGCTCAGCATATTTGCGAATATGCCAGAAAACTATCGTACCTTTGCAGCCAAACACACACCCGTATGCGGTACACACACACCTTCATCGGAGTAGCCCTTTTATGGGCTATGGTGGCCTGCTCCAGTGGGCCTAGCAAAGAGTTCGTTCAGCAAGTCTCCACCGAGCTGGCGGATCTCAAAGGCAGCTTAGACAAGCTCAATGCCCTCAAAGGCGATGTTTCCAGCATTCAGGATCCTTTTCAGGGCCTGAAGGCAGAGCTGGGCAAAGCCTACGAGGACAAGGTGCTCAAGGACAAAGAGTTTGCGGAGAAGCTCCCAGCCTTGGAGGAGCAAAGCCGTAAGCTGGCTGAGTCCGTAAACTCCTTAGAGAGCCAGCTCAATAGTACCCTGAGCGAGCTGCAAAGCTTCGTAGATGGCCTGCCGACCCAGCAGAAGAAAGACGACGCGCTCAAGACTGAGTGGGAATCCCTCAAAAGCAAGCTCTCAGAAGCGGCGGGGCAGTTAGATCCACTTGGCCAGCAGGTGGCGCAGCTCAAAGCTGACATTGAGTCGCTGCGTCAAGCCATTACCGCTAAATACGGTCCCAAGACCGCTGCGAAAAAGTAATTTTTCCCACTTAATGTGGGGCTTGAGCGAGCGCAGGCGCAGGTCTGCGCTCTTTTTTCTTAACCTTGCACAGGGTATGCACTGGCGGTTGGGCATAGCTACGCTTCTCTTGGCTGGGCTTTTAGGGTGTGCGAGTCGCTCTCAGCTTTTTCGCACACCATACGATAAGGAGCTACGGGTGGAGCTGCGCAAAAAGAAGGGGGGGTGGGTAGTACGGGGTTCTGAAGCCGCTTTGCCTACACCAAAAGCGTACTTGGAGCCGGGGCAGTTTTTTCGGCTGGTATTAGAGACGCCGCAGCCTATCACCGAAGAAGCGGCGGGTTGGCTGCTTATACGCATGGATACCGTACGCGTGATGGAAGACAGCCTGGCGTATATCCCCTGGGCAGGGAGTTTGCGAGTGGGGGGAATGTCTCTAGATTCCGCGCGACTCCTCATAGAAGCGGTGGCACAGCGTATCTTTATAGGAGCAAAGGTCCGTTTGTATCCCTTGTATCCCTACTACATTTTTGGGAATGTGCCTTCGCCGGGCCGAGTACTTTTAGATAGGATGCAGGTATCGCTTTTAGAGGTGTTACCTTTACTGCAGCCGCAGTCTTTGGAGATGGATTTCTCCCGTATAAAGGTCATTCGGGGAGCTCCCACCAATCCCCAGGTATGGCTTATTGATGCGCGAGATTATAAAACAGCAGTTGCCGACATCCAGCTACAGACCGGTGATATCTTAATAGCTGAGTCACGAGGTATAATTCGGACTCGCCAGGAGCTGCAGAACTACTTTATTGCTTTTAGTTTCCTACAAATTCTGAACTTAGTAATCCTCCTGCTTTACCGATTTTAGGTAAATCTATGCAAGACTATCAGCCCCAATGGAATCTTAGGCGAATTCTAATCATCCTCAGCCGAGGTTGGTGGTGGGTAGTTTTTTCCTTAGGGGTGAGTTTATCCGCTGCATGGCTTTATCTGCGGTATGCTGAGCAAACCTACTCAAGTGAGGCGATTATACAGATAGATTTTTCTACCTCTCCCTCTTTCCTTACAAAAGCTAATAATGCAGGTGTTTCAGCTCCGATGTTGCCGGAGCTGATAGACTTATACCTTGAGCTTTTTTCTACGCATGATCTTGTTGAGAAGGTTGTAGAGACTTTAGAGCTGGACTGGGAGGTCTATACGGTGGGTCGAGTGGGGAATTCGCTTGTTTTTCCTACACCTTTTATCATTGAAGTGCGTAGTGCTTCAGTAGACACCCTATTGTGGGGGGGTAGATCTGCCGTACAGGTTCGAATAGACTCGGAGGGAAGGTTTGAGCTGGGGGTGGAAGACTCGGTGTGGACACGCGGGCAGGTAGAAGTTTGGGTTCCCTTTCGTACAGGGGAGCTGCGTCTATACCGGTTGACAGAGGCCCCTATCCCGCCCGCTCTGTACGAGGTGCGAAAGTTGTCGAAGGCTATGGTCATCTATGCATGGCAGAGTAAGATAGCTGTTGTACCCAAACGCGGGGTTGCTGTCTTCCACTGCAGTGTGGTGGATAAATCTCCTACCCGAGCCCGCCGATTTCTGCAGACACTGCTTGAGTACGCGAAGCAGTATGAGCGACAGCTCCGGCAGCAGAGCTATGAGAACGCTCTGCGCTATATAGATACCCTTTTGCTGTCCATGCAGGGCCAGATTCTGGAGGTACAGGATACCCTCTCCTCAGCGGAACGAAAGGCCGAACTGCCTTTTATGGAGGCGCGACGTGGGCAGGTTATGCAGTCTTTCTCGGAGGTATACCAAAAAGCCCGAGACTCGCTCCTTTTTGTGGAGAAACTTCGTCAGCGAGCTACCTTACTTTTAGAATCTATTCAAAGAGATGCTGGAACAACCCTTTCTCTCCTTTTTGTGGCAGGCGAATTGCCTCCAAATCTGCAAACTTCCCTAAGTCAACTTAATGCTCTTATTGAACGGCGTGCAGCTTTGTTGCGTGTATACCATCCCAGTGCTCCTCCCATTGCTTACCTTAACGCACAACTTACTCAGCAGCTTGAGCTGCTTTTGCAGAGCCTAAAAGAAGTACGAGAGGGAGAGCAATATCTCTACGCCCAAGCGGCTCGTACCTTAGCCCGCGAAAAGGAACACATTTATAGAGACCTTTTCCAGGAACGCCAAGTATCTCTTTTACAAGAAGACCTCCTTCTGCGGAAAGACATCTATAAAAGCCTTTTGGAGCGGCGGATTGCTTTGGCCATAGACAAAGAGGCGGTTGTTTCTGCTATTCGGATTACGCAGCCACCTACGCTAGTGCTGCGCCCGCTCTCGCCCAATCCCTTTCAGATTTACTTGATTGGGCTAGTGGTGGGGCTTATCCTTGGGTTGGGAGGGCCTTTGCTGAGATATGCGCTTACCCAAACTATCTCCTATCGGGCCGATATAGAAGATCTGTCGCCTGTGCCGGTGCTGGGAGAGTTGCCTTTTTCCATTCCTTCCAAAAAGCAGCGATCCCCCTCTGGGCTCCAGTTAGAAGTTTTACGCAGTCTTCGAGGTACGCTCGGCTTTCTGTGGGAGCCGGGCAAGCCCCGTGTTCTGATAGTCACCTCTACAGTAAGCGGAGAAGGGAAAACCTTTGTGGCCCAAAGCCTCGCTGATGTGTATGCCCTGGCAGGGTATCGCGTGCTACTGATAGATGCGGATCTGCGAAGGGCCTCCCTTTCGCAGCAAGTCGGCTCTCAGGAGAAAGGACTGAGTATTTTTCTTGCGCAGATGCGCTTTACTCCTGAGCAAGTAGAAGAGCTCATTGTGCCCTTTTTGCGAGAGGGGCTTTATCTACTACCTGCCGGCCCGCCTGCTCCTAACTTCCCCGAATTGCTGGAAAGTTCCACCTTCAGAGAGCTCATCCAATATTTCTCCCAAAACTATGACTATATTGTGATTGACAGTGCGCCGCTGGGGCTCGTACCTGATACCCTCTCTATCTTACACCAAGTGCCCGAAGCCGTCACCCTCTACCTTTTCCGGGCAGATTATTCTCGGATAGTGTTTTTGCGACACTTGCAGGACCTTGTCCAGCAACATCATCTTCAGCGGGTTTACCTCCTCTTCAATGGCACGAAGCTCAACCGCCCGCACTACGGCTATGGATATGGTTATGGCTATTATGGGGATTATGGACGGAACGCATACTATTACCAGTCAGGGCGTTCGGCCTCTATATGGGAAAAGGTTCGTGAATGGCTACCGATATGAGCTTCTGGTTTTTTACTCGGCGTGAACCCGCTATCAACTTAGGGATAGAGCTGGCCGTAGAAGTGCATAATCATGTTTTACCTGGCATAGATGACGGAGCCCGTACTATGCAGGAGGCCCTCCAGATGCTTCTTTTCTGGGCAGAGATGGGGTATCAGAAGGTGATTGCCACGCCGCATCAGAGTACTTACTTCAGGGCTACTCCAGAAGAAATAGACTTAGCCTACCAGAAGCTTAGGCATCAGATGCAGGAGCAAGAACTGCCTCTTTTTCTCACGGTGGCTGCTGAGTATCTATTAGAACCTGAGCTTCGCGAGCGGATTTCTACTTTGCGGGCGTTTGGGCCTAAACGGTATGTGCTTTTAGAGTTGGGCTTTTGGGCGCTGCCTATGGGATGGGAACGCTTTGTATTTGAGCTGCAAGCGGCGGGCTATACGGTGGTTTTAGCCCATCCTGAGCGCTATGACTATGCAGACACCGCTCGGCTCAAAAGCTGGTATGAGCAAGGGTTGCTCTTCCAGATTAATCTCCTTTCACTGTCTAAGGCCTATGGCTCTAAGCCGTATCAGCGAGGAGAATACCTCTTAGAAAAAGGCTGGGTACACTTTGTGGGGAGTGACTTACATGCGCCTAGCCAGATAGAGGCCTTGCGTCGCGGGCTCCAGCATAAACTCGTACGCAAAAGGCTTAGCACTTTTCTCAATCCTACGCTATTATGAAGGACCATTGGGGCAAAATCTGGCTTCTCGCAATTGCGCTTGCTTTAGTAGGGCTAAGCGTTTCGCTCTGGTGGCAAGGTGGGCGGGTGCCTCAAGAGTCGCAGGCGACTTATTTGGCCGCAGAAGCTGCTCGGCTCCTCAGCTGCAAGCCCTACCTCCTCAATGAGGGCCTTCAGCTAGATTACAACGACAACGGCGCCCCAGAATACCTCTTCTCTTGCGACTCAAGCTTATCTACCGTCCATCGGCAGTTTATTTGGCTAGAGGTGCGTCGGAAAAAAGTCCAGGTCCTTCTCAAGCACACCGAGGCGGGGTGGGAGGTAGGAAGCGTAGCCGGCGCTCAGGAGGGGATTTCCTGGCTTATTGACCGTAGGCGTGGCAGGCTCCTGGCCCTTCCCATTGCAGAGAATGGTAGCTTTGCAGAGCCAGTAGAACTGATATGGGATACACAAGCGAATTGTCTACGCTCCGTCGAGCCGTAGGCCTCTCAGGCGTAGAAGTGTATGGGCATATAGGGTACATGCCCGAGGAGCAGCATTTAGGCCGCCGCTTCCGAGTAGATGTAGAAGCCCAATATACCCTTCCAGAAGTGGGCGCCGATCCTCCAATTGATTATCGGGAGATAGCGGCCTTCATCCGACAGTTTTTCGCTCAGCCGGGTACCCTTATTGAGCATTTAGCGCAAGGGCTTGCCGAAGCTATCCTCCAGCGCTGGCCTGCTGTGGAAAAGGTTCAAGTGCGTGTGCATAAAGTTCACCCGCCCATCGGTATCTTAGCTGAAAGTGCGTATGCGTATGTGGAAATGGTTCGCCCTTAGTGTAGGGTTCCTCTCGGCCCAAAAGTGGGATACGATTGTGGTGATTGAGACAAGCTATGGTAGTATGCGATTGCAGCTTTACCGAGAGACGCCCCAACATCGGGCTAACTTCTTCAAGCTGGCGCGGGAAGGTTTTTTTGATGGGACGACCTTTCATCGGGTAGTGCCAGGCTTTGTTATCCAGGGAGGTGATCCGAATTCCAAAGACGCCGACCCCAATAACGA
>CALKJV010000012.1 GCA_937995505.1 uncultured Bacteroidia bacterium
AGCGGCAGGAGCTGCGCGCCCAGTGGGAAGCTGAAAAGGCCCTCCTCTCCGAAATCCAAGAAGCCCGCAGCGAGATAGAAAAGCTACGCACCGAAGCCGAGTACGCCGAGCGCCAGATGGATTGGGGCAAGTCCGCCGAAATCCGTTACGGGAAAATCCCCCTCGCCGAGAAAAAAATTGAAGAACTTGCGCAGCGCCTGGATACGCTCTCCCAAAATGGTGTGAGGTTGCTGCGCGAGGAGGTTACTGCCGAAGATATCGCTGCCATAGTAAGTCGGTGGACAGGCATTCCCGTGGCGAAAATGCTCCAATCAGAGCGAGAAAAGCTACTCCATCTGGAAGAGGTGCTCCATCAGCGGGTCGTAGGGCAGGAAGAGGCCATCCGAGCCGTAGCCAATGCGATACGGCGTAGCCGTGCAGGCATACAAGACCCCAACCGCCCAATTGGATCCTTTCTCTTTATCGGTCCAACGGGGGTAGGGAAGACAGAGCTGGCCAAAGCCCTCGCCGAAGCCCTCTTCAACTCCGAACAGGCCATGGTGCGCATTGACATGTCGGAGTATCAAGAAAAGCACACCGTAAGCCGTCTCATCGGCGCTCCCCCCGGCTACGTAGGCTATGAAGAAGGGGGCCAGCTCACCGAAGCTATACGCCGCAGACCTTACAGCGTCGTGCTCTTAGACGAGATAGAAAAAGCCCACCCCGATGTCTTCAACGTACTTCTGCAAGTTTTGGACGATGGGCGTCTCACAGACGGCAAAGGGCGCGTCGTCAACTTCAAAAACACCCTCATCATCATGACCTCCAATATTGGCGCGCACCTCATCATGGACCGAATCGCCCATCTACGCCCCGAGGATAAGGAGCGTATCTTACCTGCCCTGCGGGAAGAGATTATGGGACTTCTCAAGCAGGCCTTCCGACCGGAGTTTCTCAACCGCATTGATGAAATCGTGCTCTTTGAACCGCTTACCCAAGACCTCCTCTGCCAGATCGTAGAGCTCCAACTGCGGCAAGTACAAAAGCGCCTAGAAGACCAGCATATCACCCTAAGCTGGGAAGCAGAAGTAGTAGAATTTCTAGCGCGGGAAGGATACGATGTGCAGTTTGGTGCGCGCCCGCTCAAACGGGCTATCCAGCAGCACATCCTCAACCCCTTAGCGGAAAAGCTTCTGAGCGGAGCCATTCCTGCGGGCAGCGAAGTGCGCCTACGCGAGGTAGAAGGCGTAATCTTCTTCAGTACCGCTACGACCTCCGAAGTATCCGCCTAAAGCCCCCTTCTAATTCCAACTTTTGGCCGCCTTTCTCTAAAGGCGGCCTTTTTTGCTGTAGTTTTGCCTATCGCATGGAGCGACTGCTTCCGCCAACCCTTCTGGCTCTTAAAGAAGCCTTAGAACAGCTGCCGGGCATTGGCCCTCGGAGCGCATTGCGCATTTTGCAGCACCTACTCAAAAAACCTGACCTACTCACCCGGCTCACGGATACGCTGGGCACAGTCGCTACGCATATACACCCCTGCCCAAAATGCGGTTTCTGGACCGAAGCCGAGCTGTGTGAGATTTGCGCAGACCCGCACCGCACCGAACCCATCCTCTGCGTCGTGAAAGATGTCTCGGATGTACTAGCCCTGGAGCGAAGCCAAGCCTTCCGAGGGCAGTACCATCTCCTAGGAGGGGTCTTAGACCCCCTTGCAGGGGTTGGCGAAAAAGACCTGCGGCTATCAGAGCTCTGGAATCGCATCCGTACAGAAGGGTTTGAGGAGGTAATCTTAGCGCTTGGCACGAGCCCCGAAGCTGAAACTACCGCTTACTATATCGCTCGGCACTTAGCCGACTGGCCCGGCAAAGTTACCCGCTTCGCTAGCGGCATCCCTGTCGGCAGTGAACTGGAATACATAGACCCCCTCACCCTCTCCCGCTCCTTACGCGAACGACTCCCCTTCTCCTTATGACAGATCTCTCCGTCATCATCGTCAGCTACAATGTAAAGTACTTCTTGCGGCAGTGCCTACAGTCTGTCGCCCGAGCCATGGAGGGCCTAACCGTAGAAGTGTGGGTAGTAGACAATGCCTCCATTGATGGCAGTGTAGAGATGGTACGGGAGGAATTTCCCTGGGTCAAACTCATCGCAAACACCGTCAACCTAGGCTTCGCAAAGGCCAATAACCAGGCTATCCGCTTAGCGCAAGGAAGGCATATCCTCCTCCTCAACCCCGACACTATTGTACAAGAAGACACCTTTCGGAAAGTAGTACAATTTTTAGACGAGCATCCTGAGGCAGGCTCTGTGGGAGTGAAGATCATAGACGGAAAGGGCCGATTTTCCCCAGACTCCCGAAAAGACCTCCCTTCCGGTTGGAATATCTTCTGCAAGCTCAGCGGTCTGTACAAGCTTTTCCCCAAAAGCAGACTCTTCGGCCGCTATCACCTCACCTATCTCCCCGAAAATGAAATAGCCCCTGTACCTGTTCTCTCGGGGGCCTTCTTGTGCATTCCCCGTAAGGTATTGGATGAAGTAGGCCTTTTAGATGAACGATTCTTCATGTACGCCGAGGATATAGACCTGTGCTATCGCATCCTTCAGGCTGGCTACAAAAATTTTTACCTCCCCACCACCCAAATTATCCACTTCAAGGGTGAAAGCACACGCGGCCGTTCTCTCAATTATGTCCTTACTTTTTACAAGGCTTCTCTGCAATTTGTACAGAAGCACTATCGGAATTGGCAGCGATGGCCAGCAGCTTTCCTATATCATATAGGCATCGTGTCTGCTGCTCTTCTCTCAGGGCTCAAACGGCTCCTCCAAAAGGTTTACCTTCCCTTGCTTGAGCTTGGTGCACTTTACGGAATAGGTACCGGACTATTACACTTTTGGCAAGACTTTTCAGGCAGACAATTTTTCCCGGCCTATCAAACCTGGGGACTGCTGAGCTATAGTATGGCTTTCGTAGTGGCGCATCTCCTGCTTTTCAACTACGCCCCGCCCTACCGAATCCGCCGAATCGTAGGCGCCGTTCTTATTGCCTTTATCGGCATTGTGCTGGTGAGCTACCTTATCCCTGCGGTCAATGTCTCTCGCTTTATGGTGCTCAGCTTAGCGCTAAGCGCTATACCTGCTGGCCTAAGCCTGCGTGCACTGGATAACTGGCTTCGTAAAGGCCG
>CALKJV010000013.1 GCA_937995505.1 uncultured Bacteroidia bacterium
GATCGCCAATCGGCTAAAAGGCTTGGGATACGAGGTACGGTATGAACTGTACTGGCGAGAAGCTTATAACCTATGGGCATGGCTACCTGGTGTGAAGCTACCTTGGTCGCCGGGTCGTCACGAGGAAAGGGAGTTAGGGACCGTTGCTTCTCAGGGGAGTTAGTCCGAAAAGGTATGGGGGGCTCCTCGGAGCGGACGGAGAGTTGGTACACTAAGGCTTTCCCGAGTGGCAGTCGGGCCTGGCTCGTAGTGGAGTAGCGTCACGAAGGCTGAAGCGACTTCTGGGTCAGTATAGCTTCCAGGGTTCGTAGCTCGTCGCGGTAGCGGGCTGCGGTGAGGTACTCTTCGGCTTCGGCGGCCGCAAGCATGCGGCGGCGTGTCTCCTCTATCAGCACTTGTAGCTCTAAGGGGCTAAGCTGAGCTTCAGGCCGGTCTCGGAGCTGGTCAGCCGAAGGAAGACCCGACAAAGCCTGCGCCCCCTCTCGCCCGATCCGCCCTGCCGTGCGCGGCACGATGCCATGCTGGGCATTGTAAGCCAGCTGCTTCTGGCGCCGACGCTCCGACTCTCGCATAAAGCGCTGCATAGACTCCGTAACTCGGTCGGCATATAGCCATACCTCTCCTTCTACATTGCGAGCGGCGCGCCCCGCTATCTGTATCAGCGAGGTCTCCGAGCGCAAAAAGCCCTCCTTATCCGCCTCTAAGATAGCTACCAAAGATACCTGCGGTAAATCTAGCCCTTCCCGCAGGAGGTTCACGCCTACGATAACATCTATTTCGCCCGCGCGCAGTTTGTCTAAAATTTCCACGCGTTGGAAGGCGTTGAGGTCTGAGTGGAGATACGCTGCGGGCACTTGCAGGCGCGTAAGGAAGTCTGCGACTTCCTCGGCGAGCTTTTTTGTAAGGGTTAGGACGAGGGCTCGGCCGCCATGGCTGCGATGCCGACGAATAGTGTCTATGAGGTGCTCAATGGCCCCTTCCATGGGATGCACATGTACAGGAGGGTCTACGAGGCCTGTGGGCCGCACCACCTGTTCTACAAAAGCTCCTCCCGTCTGGCTCATCTCATAGGGCCCCGGCGTAGCGCTCATGTAGATTACCTGATCTACCAGGCTTTCAAATTCCTCAAAGCGCAAAGGCCGATTATCTAAGGCAGAGGGCAAGCGAAAGCCATACTCCACCAGTACCAGCTTACGGGACTGGTCGCCCCCAATCATAGCCTTCAGCTGAGGGATCGTTACATGACTCTCATCAATGACCGTGAGAAACGGCCGGGGAAAGTAATCTAAAAGCGTGTAAGGCCTTTCGCCGGGCGCTCGGCCCGTGAGATGGCGAGAATAGTTCTCTACCCCATTGCAGAAGCCCAAGGTGCGTAGCTGCTCAATGTCGTAAAGGGTGCGTTTGCGTAGGCGGGTTGCTTCTTCCGTGCGACCCAGCGACTCAAGGTAGCGCACCTGCTCCTCTAACTCCGCCTGTATGCTGGCCAAGGCTGCCTCTAACTTTTGGGGCGAGAGAACAAACATGTTGGCCGAGTAGAGGTGAAGCTCAGAGAGGCGCCGCTGCGGCTGCTGCCGAATAAGGTCAATCTCCTCAATCCCCTCAATCGCAGGTCCGTAAAAGCTAATGCGATAGCCTTTTTGCTCGTAGGGTGGAAAAACATACAGTCGGTCTCCTCGCGTGTAAAACGTACCCGGCGTATTGCCCTCGCTGGTACGCCGGTACAGCATCTGGATAAGCTGGTGGATGAGGGCTTGGCGGGGATAGCGCATCCCTACTTTCAGCTGTATGACATGCTGGGAAAACTCTGCCGGGTCTGATAGCCCGTAAATCGCAGACACCGAGGCCACTACGATTACATCCCGCCGTCCACTTACTAACGCAGTCAGCGTCTCAAGCCGATACCGCTCAATCTCCTTGAGAATGCTCAGTTCCTTTTCAATGTACGTGTCCGTAGCCGGGAGGTAGGCTTCGGGTTGGTAATAGTCGTAGTGGGAGATCCAGTAGCAGACGAGATTGTGGGGAAAGAACTGCTTGAATTCGCTGTATAGCTGCCAAGTGAGGGTTTTATTGTGGCTTAGGATGAGGGTGGGGAGTTGGACTTCTTGGATGACGTTGGCGATGGTGAAGGTTTTGCCAGAGCCGGTGACGCCCAGTAAGACTTGGTGGCGTTCGCCGCGCCGCAGGCCCTCTACCAGCTCTGCAATGGCGCGAGGCTGGTCGCCGCAAGGAGAAAGATCGCTCACCAGCTGAAACCGCATACCCCCAAAATAACACTTTACAGAGGCAGGCTAAATCGCTCAGCTACCCACCGATTGTGCTCTCCCAGCTGCGGTACAGAGGCGTCGGGCGCTGCCGAACTGAAATACAAAAACCCTTCTCGCCAGATAGAAGCCGCCCAAAGGGCTTGGATAGCCTCTTGGAAGGTATAGACGGGGCTTACGCAGAAGGCCGTGCCAGCGAGCTTTTCGCGCCATTCGGCCCAGGTGTGCTGGCGAAATACTTCTTCTAGCACTTGGTGCGGATAAGGGTCGCCAAGCGTACGGCCGTAAGGGAGCAGTTCCGGCTTGCCGAGGAAGTGGCAGAGGGCTTCCCAGTATTTCTCTTCCAGAGCGGCTACGGCGATATAGCGCTGGTCTCGGGTGGGGTAGAGGCGATAGCAGGGCAAGCCCCCCGAAAAAATATCTGTACCCGGTGGTGGCAGCTGCCCTCTAAAAAGTCGGTATAGATGCGCAGTGGCATAGCTCCATCGGAGCATTTCCTCACGCATAGAGACTTCTATGTAGGTGCCTTTGCCGGTTCGGCTGCGCTGGTAAAGGGAAGCGAGAAGGTGGATAAGGGCGCTAGCGGTACCGCCTAAAATGTCCCCAAAGAGAAATCCGGGAGCCACCGGGGGGCCGTCAGGGCTCAGGCGCAGCCGGTCTAAGACGCCCGCCTCCGCAAGGAAGTTAAGGTCATGGCCAGGGCGCCCGTCTGCCATGCCAATGAGATTGAGATACATTAGGTGTGGAGAGGCCTCCTGCACTTCCGCTGGGCTTAGCCCTACCTCAGATTGGGTTTCCGGGCGATAGTTAGTGAGCAGTACATCGGCTTGGGCGAGAAGGGGTGGAAGTATCTCTGGGAGCTGCTCTGGGCGCACAGCTAAGCTATACTTCCCCCGGCTGAGCAGTTCAAAAAGGTCTGTGCCCCGCAGCGAGTCGCCTCGCGGCAAAAGCTCCACTTTGATGACCGTAGCGCCCAAATCTCGTAGGCATGTGCCTACAAGAGGCGCAGGTAGCAGCCGAGCAAGTTCTATTACTATAAGGCCCTCTAAGCTCATCGGCTGCGAAAGGTAAGCACTCTTTCCACCAGTACGCCTATTCCATAAGCTACTAACCCCGCAAAAAAGCCATATAGCATCGGGGGTAGTGCGGTGTGGGCAGCCTTAGCGAGGTAATATACTGCCAGGCCAAAGAGCATGCTTCCGATGGCACCTACGGGGCTGCGCCACCGAGGCGCGTGAAGCCCTACGACCATGGGCCAAAAAAGGGTTACTAAGCTAAAAATAGACGACTCGGCTACCAGCTCGTAGATGTTTTGCTCGTATAGGGCCAGCAGGGCGCAGGCGAGAGAGACAAGGAGCAGGGATACCCGCGCCTTCCATAAGCCGGCGAAGCGGTGCCAGCGAGCGAAGAGGTTTTCGGAGAGGAGTGCGGCGGGCGCTAAAAGTCCCCCACTGGCCGAACTCATAATCGCCGAAATCAGCGCCCCCCAAAAGAGCCATTGCCCCCAAGCGGGGAGATAGCGCTCTACGAGGTACAGAATAGGAGAAACGGCGGATTCCCCTTTGAGCCATTCGGGATGGTAGAGTCGTACGCACATTCCCCCTATGAGAGGGAGCAGGCCTATGGTTAGGTAAAGGACAGCTGCGACAATCCCCGCGCGTACAGCGGTGGTTTCGCTGCGGGCGGCAGCGACCCGCTGATACATGTCTTGCTGCGGCAGCGAACCCAGCCCAATGATCATCCAAGCCGCAATGTATTCCGCCCAACGATGCCCTTCGGCTGGCGGTGTGAAGCGAAGAAACCCCTCAGGGAGGCGATGTACTTCATTCCACCAGCTCTCTGGTAGAAAAAACACCAAAAGCATGAGCCCCACGATGATCACGACATTCTGCGCTAAGTCTACGGCTGCTACCGACCAAAGCCCTCCCCAAAAGGTATAAGAGAGCAAGAGCAAGGTAGCTAAGGGGATGGTAAGGGTAAGGCTTGCTCCGCTAAAATAGCTTAGGGCTTGTCCGAGGGCGACAAGCTGGGCAGCTATCCAGCCAAAGTAAGAGAAGATCATAAGCGCCGTAGCGAGGCGTTCTGTCCAAGGGCCGAAGTGCATGGCATAGAAGTCGCCGAAGGTTCGTACGGGCAGTCGGTAGAAGGGTCGGGCGAGCCATACCCCCACTAAAAGCAGACAGAGGGCACTACCGAAGGGATCCTCAATTACGGCGAGGAGGCCTCCCCGAGCGAAGGTCTCAGAAGCGCCCAGGATAGTCTCGGCTCCAAACCAGGTAGAGAAAAGCAGCGAGACCGACCATAAGAGGGGCAGGCGGCGGCTTGCCAGGAGAAAGTCTTGGCTTGTGCGGACGCGTCGGGCAGCCCAAAGCCCAATTCCTATGGAAGCCAGTACATACGCCAGTACGGCCCACCCCATCACCGGAAAAATGCCCGTACTTGCTCGGCGATATAGGAGATTTGGTCTTCGCTCAGGAAGGGGTGCATGGGCAGGGAAAGCACCTCCTTAGCGAGCCTTTCAGCATTGGGGAAGCTCCCCTCAGGGTAAGCGGCACTGCGGTAGGCAGGCTGCAAATGCAGGGGCTTCGGGTAATAGATCATCGCCGGAATGCCGCGCTCAGAAAGGTAGGCTCGCAAAGCCTCTCGCCGCCCATCTAGTACCCGTAAGGTGTATTGGTGGAAGATATGCGTGCTCCACGGCGCACGGTAGGGCACTTGTAGGGCAGGTATATCCCGCAAATAGCTGTCGTAAAGGTCGGCAGCCGCTCGCCGGCGAGCATTGAATTCATCCAAGTGAGGCAGCTTAAGCCGCAAAATAGCCGCTTGGAGGCTATCTAAGCGGGAGTTCACGCCTATCTCGGCAAACTCGTACAAGCTATCCTGGCCGTGATTTGCAATGCGGGCGAGACGAGCCGCCAGGCGGTCCGAAGCGGTGAAGATAGCCCCTCCATCGCCGTAGCAGCCGAGATTTTTGGAGGGGAAGAAGGAGGTACAGCCAATATCCCCCAGGGTGCCGAGCTTCTGCCGCTCGCCTGAAGGGAAGATATACTCAGCTCCAAGCGCCTGGGCCGTATCTTCTATGACAGCGAGATTTTTTTCACGGGCAAAGGCTAGGATTTCTGCCATAGGGGCTGCTTGCCCGAAAAGGTGCACAGGTACGATGGCCTTGACATTGGGGGCATAGGCTTCTTCTAGCTTTTCGGGAAGCAGGCCAAAGTGGTCAAGGGATACATCTATCCAGCGCACTTCTAAGCGCAGCAGGGCGGCGACTTCGGCGGTAGCGACATACGTAAAGGCCGGTACGATTACGGCATCCCCTGGCTTAGCGTCCAGGGCCATGAGGGCAAGCTGGAGGGCGTCGGTGCCATTGGCACAGGGGATTACATGAGTGCCGCCGAGGTAAGTGCTAAGCTCTTCGGCGAAGCGGCTTACTTCGGGGCCGCGAATGAACTGGGTATGCGCAAGTACTTCGTTGAGCGCAGCTTCTAGCCGAGGGCCGAGGAAGCGCCGCTCCAGCTCTAAATCTACCATGCGCAGCGGTCTCATAGAGTCCAGTAGACAAGAGGAAATTCTGACTGCCTTTTCCGAAAGATGCCCTTGATATCGGCCAGGAGGGCGCCCGGCTTGGCCCAACGGTTCACTTCGGCTGGGGTGAGGTTGTGATAGGCTTGGTGGGCTACGGCTACAATGATAGCGTCATACGCTCCCTCGGCAGGCTCCGTGAGCTGAAGGCCGTATTCCGCCGCTACCTCGTCTGGATGGGCCAAAGGATCAGCCACATCTACCTCCACCCCATGGGCAGAGAGGGTCTGGACAAGGTCAAAGACTTTTGTATTGCGCACATCAGCCACATTTTCTTTGAAAGTAAAGCCCAGCACCAAGGCTCGTAGTGGAGGATAACGGTGCATTTGGCTAAGCTTTTGGAGGATTTTTTCAGCAATGTATCGGGGGAAGTGGTCATTGATGCGCCGCCCTGCTAAGATAGTTTGGGGGTAGAAGTTCATGGCTGTGGCTTTATAGGTAAGGTAATAGGGGTC
>CALKJV010000014.1 GCA_937995505.1 uncultured Bacteroidia bacterium
AGCTTTTGCGTCAAACCCTCTCTTCGCCTCGCTGGCAGCCTCAGCCGATTATGCTTGCGGGCAATACCGACTGCTACCAGCCTATTGAGCGTACGTACCAGCTTACTCGTCAGATGTTGGAGGTGCTTTTAGAGTTCCGTCACCCTGTGGGAATCATCACTAAAAACTCGCTCATTTTGCGGGATATAGACCTGCTAGCTCAGCTGGCTCAGCTGCGCCTGGTACATGTGTACATTACGGTAACTACGCTAAGGGAAGAGCTTCGGCGGGTATTGGAGCCGAGGACGGCCGCTGGGCACCGGCGATTGGAAGTCGTGCGGCGGCTCCGCGAAGCTGGCATTCCCGTAGGCGTGATGGTAGCCCCTGTCATCCCCAGCTTGAATGAAGAAGAAATCCTCCCCATCTTAGAAGCTGCCGCTGCCGCCGGGGCACAAGCTGCGGCTTACACTGTCGTGCGGCTCAACGGGGCTATCGCAGAAATCTTTGAAACATGGCTACGAGAGCACTTCCCGGATAGAGCCGATAGAGTGCTCCACGCTATAGCGGCTTGCCACGAGGGCCATCTCAATGATAGTAGGTTTAATCGGCGTCTGCGGGGCATCGGTCCTCGCGCCCTTGTTATAGAACGGACTTTTCAGACTGGGCTCAAGCGGTATCTCTCTGCCGCTCCTCCCATGCCCCCCTATAACCTAGAAGCGTTTCGCCGAGGAGGGCAGCCTACGCTTTTTGAGGGGTCAGAGTAGGTGAGGAAGCTATCTTTTTTTGGCAGGGGTCTTCTTCTTAGGGGGGCTATCGCCGAAGTCATCCAAGTCTAGATCGTCCATATCTAAGTCATCCAGCCCGACATCTTCTCCCAAGTCCAGCCCCGCGTCTAAGTCAAGGTCTTCCAGTCCTCCCAATCCCTCTTCTAGGCCCAGTTCGGCATCTAAGTTGATACTTACGCTTGCGCTTTCTTCACCTAAGATGCCTTCGTCCATAAGCTCGCGCTCCAAGAGGCTCATTTCGGACTGCAGGTCTGCGCTGGAGCCCAAACTCAGCGCAGTCTCGCCTGCCGAGGGGCCACTGGCTACCTCATGTAATGCACAACAGGGCGCCAAAATGGGATCTACGGCAATATCTTCATCCATTTGATAGCCGTAAGCTACGAGCACCGTGCGCAGGGTATCTAAGCGTACAGCATTGCTATCAATGCCCAGCACCACTTCATAGCTAGTGCTATCATAGCTCAGGCTGGTGATGCCTTTGGGGAAAAACACATGTAAGAGAGAATCCATGCGGCTCAGGGGGCAGGTCGCACAATCGCCCGCGTACTCAAAGCGGACTCGTACATTTTCCACAGGGCCGGTAGAGCAGTACTGAAGGGCTAAGCCAGCAAAAGGCACTATCCAGAAAGGCAAACGAGTCTTTTTCCGATGCCGCAGAATAAGATACAGACTGTGCCCTATCCGAAAACCCCCGTAGGCAATCAAAAAATACGAGAACGCCTTAGCTAAGCTGGGAGAAAGGTGGGCGGTACCAAGGGGATTTAGGAGGAGGTAAACTCCTAACCCTGCTAAGATGGTGCCCGTGAAAAGGCCGAGATATACACTAACGGGAGGCATCAGTAGGCGAGAAGTTTTTCAATGGCGCTCAGGAGGCGACCCCACGGCAAAAAGGCTTCCTCTGACCGTAAGTTGAAGGGCACAGGGGTATCCAGCGAAGCTATGCGCATGACGGGGGCGTCCAACTGCTCAAAAAGGTATTCGCTGATCCAGGCAGCTATTTCGGCGCCGACCCCAGCAGTGTAGGTGCCTTCATACAGCACCAGAGCTCGGTGGGTTTTTCGCACAGAAGCCGCTACGGTTTCGCGGTCCCAAGGGAGCAGGGTGCGCAGATCTATGACTTCTGCATCTATGTGGGGCATCTTTTCTAAGGTCCGCAAGGCTTCTACTACGCCCATGCCGTAGGTAATGAGGGAGAGCTGGCTGCCGGGTCGAGCGATTCGCGCAGGCCCAATGGGGAGGTTGTAGTATTCGGTCGGTACGGGGTCTTGGATGCTGCGGTAGAGGGCCTTATGCTCAAAAAAGAGCACGGGGTTAGGGTCTAATAGGGCCGTGGTGAGAAGGCCTTTTGCATCGTAGGCAGTAGAAGGATAAACGATTTTGAGGCCAGGTATGTGCAAGAAGATTCCTTCCAGGCTCTGGGAGTGGAAGGGACCAGCTCCTACGCCTGCACCCGTGGGAAGGCGCACTACTACTTTGGGAGCGACGCCCCAGCGATAGTAGTTTTTGGCGAGGTTATTGAGGATTTGCGTGAAGCCGTAGCTGACGAAGTCAGCAAATTGCATTTCTACCATGCTGGAAAAGCCCCGTAGCCCTAACCCTAAGCTTATCCCGAGAATAGCTGACTCACAGAGAGGGGTATTGCGTACGCGCTCGCGCCCGAAACGCTCTACAAGCCCTTCGGTGGCTTTGAAGACCCCGCCGTACTCTGCGATGTCCTGGCCCATTAGGATGAGCTTTGGGTCTCTTTCTAAGGCCTGAGAGAGGGCCTCTCGGATAGCATCCACAAAGCGTAGGCTTCGGCTGCCAGGGCTAGACGGGGGTGCGGTTAAGGGGCCTGTAAAGGGTGCATATACGCTAGACTCCTCATACGCCGGGTCAGGCTCTGGGTCAGGTTCTGACAGAACGGGCTTTATGGCGGCTTCAATGGACTTTTTTAGCTGGGCTCGCAGATCCCCAACGCTCTCGGGGGTGAGAAGCCCTAGCTGCAAGAGAAACCGCTCGTAGTTTGCAATAGGGTCTTTCTCGGCCCAGGCTTTGAGGAGGGATTGAGGCACGTATTTGGTACCGGAGGCCTCTTCATGGCCTCGCATGCGAAAAGTCCGCGCTTCAATTAGCCGAGGCTTCCGATCTTCTCGAGCCTGCTCGGCAAGCTCGTGTATTGTGTGATAGACTTCTAAGACATTATTGCCCTCAATCACGCGGCCTTCTATGCCGTAGGCCACAGCTCGATCGGCTAACTGCTTGCAACGGTACTGCTCATAGGTGGGAGTAGAGAGGCCGTAGCCATTGTTTTCAATAAGAAACAGCACCGGAAGCTCCCATACGCTTGCGACATTGAGGGCCTCGTGGAAGTCCCCTTCGCTCGTGCCCCCATCTCCAATAAAAGCCAGAGCGATATACGAACCTTTTTCCAAGTTACTGGCTAAGGCCACTCCGTCGGCCACGGGGAGCATAGCTGCCAAGTGGGAGATCATCCCGATGACCCGATACTCGGGTGCACCGAAGTGAAAAGACCTTTCCCGCCCCTGAGTGAAGCCCGATTTTTTCCCCTGCCACTGGGCAAAAAGCTTCTCTAAGGGCATGCCCCGGCTGGTAAATATCCCCAAGTTGCGATGCAGCGGAAAGATATAATCTTCGTCTCGCAAGGCCAAGGTAGCCCCTACGGC
>CALKJV010000015.1 GCA_937995505.1 uncultured Bacteroidia bacterium
CCGGCAATGTATTCTACGGCTCGTGCCACCTGGTCAGGACGAAAGTTATCCAAGAGAAGCCGCTCCAGCCGCGGCGCATAGTCTAAAGCCTCGCCTATCTCCCGAAGGTTGCGCACTTCTACTACAATAGGGGCATTGAGCTGGTGCTGGGCCTTATATCGGAGGACGGCTTGGATGGCAGCGGAGACGCCCCCCGCCAGGTCAATGTGGTTATCTTTAATCAGAAACTCGTCGTAGAGCCCCATACGGTGGTTTACTCCGCCGCCGATTTGTACGGCCCATTTTTCCAGATCGCGCCAGAGGGGGGTGGTTTTGCGAGTGTCCAGGATCTTGCAGCTTGTACCGGCGAGGGCGTCTGCGTATCGGCGCGTGAGGGTCGCGATGCCACTGAGCCGTTGGAGGAGGTTGAGTACGAGCCTTTCGCAAACTAAGAGGGTGTAACTGTTTCCATACACCTCAAACACGATTTGGCCGGGTTCACAGGCGGCCCCATCTTCCAATTGTATTTCAATCTTGACACTACTGTCATGCAAAGCATACACTTTTTCGGCCCAGTGTATCCCTGCGATGACACCTGTATCTTTGGCGATACAGCGGCCTCGGGCAGGGCGATCTTGCGCGCCTACGGCAGCGCTTGTAATGTCTATGCGTCCTATATCTTCGGCTAAAGCCCAGCGTAAGCGCTCTTCAGCAGAAGGGAAGGTATCGGGCGGCATGCCCCAAAAGTAAAAACGGCCGGCGGAGAGAAACTCTCCACACGACCGCACACACACCTTATGCGAGCGAGGCGCTCAGTTTTCTGGCGGCTCCAGCCGCAGCTGTTCTATGAGATACTTGCCCTTCTGGAAGCGAGTAAAGAGACTCACATCCCAACGACCATTGGTGCTTACATACGAGCCAATAGCATATACTACATCCTCT
This sequence comes from uncultured Bacteroidia bacterium, assembly GCA_937995505.1. Taxonomy (GTDB): domain Bacteria; phylum Bacteroidota; class Bacteroidia; order SpSt-205; family SpSt-205; genus SpSt-205. Next base: position 922 of record CALKJV010000015.1, read on the forward strand.
GATCGCCCTTTATGAAGCAGAGTGAAGGTGCGAGGGGGATGATTCTGGAAAAACTCTTGTAAGACGTAGCGGGCTTGGGTATTAGAGTAAACTCGGGCGCTTCCCTGCAAAAAGATATCTACCTGAGGGGCCAAGAAGGGGGCCAGACGGTCTGCATCCCCTTCTCGGAGGGCTTCTTCTATGCGCTGGAGGGTCTGGTCGGCACTCTGGGCCGAGGCTTCCAGTGCCCAAAGTCCGAGTAGCAGCCCCCACAAAGCCCTGCTACATGCCCCAAAAGTATGCATTCGTAATGCTCTTTCATGCATATATCGTGCCAAACCCGTGAAGCGGATACCTTTGTGGTGATGGTAGATGCGGCTACCCTAGAAACCCTGCGACAGCAGATGCGACAGGGAGGCGGATCCAGAGCTCACGCAAAGCAAGCCGAGAAAGGCAAATGGTCGGCTCGCCAGCGCATAGATTATCTCTTGGATGACCCCAGCGAGGCCATAGAAATAGGTTTTTTAGCGGGGCATGAGCTGTATGCCGAGCCGTGCCCAGCCGCAGGCGTCGTGGTCAAAATCGGCAAGGTCCAAGGGGTACCCTGCGTAATAGTCGCCAATGATGCCACCGTAAAAGCGGGCGCATGGTTTCCCATCACTGCAAAAAAGAACTTGCGGGCGCAAGAGCTCGCCATGCAAAACCGCATCCCTATCCTATACCTGGTAGATAGTGCGGGAGTTTTTCTGCCCATGCAGGATGAGGTCTTTCCGGATAAGGAGCACTTCGGACGCATCTTTCGCAATAATGCCGTCATGAGTGCTATGGGAATTCCGCAATATGCGGCGATTATGGGGCCTTGTGTGGCAGGAGGGGCTTACTTACCCATCATGAGCGATGAAGCTATTATCGTAGAGGGGACGGGGTCGGTGTTTTTAGCCGGACCCTATCTGGTGAAAGCCGCTATCGGGGAGAGTACCGATACGGAGGCGCTGGGCGGGGCTCGGATGCACTCGCAGGTGTCGGGCGTCACCGACTATCAGGCACGCAGTGATCAGGAGGCCTTAGATATCCTCAAGCGCCTGGTTGCGCAGACGCAGCGGCGTACTAGCTTTCGGTGGGAGCGGGCGACCCCCATGCCGCCCGCTATTTCTGCCGAAGAGATGGCCTCGCTTCTGCCAGATGATCCTACTCGCCCCTACGACATGTATCGGGTTATTGAAGCTCTCGTGGATGCCAGCTCCTTTACAGAATACAAGGCCGGCTATGGCAAAACCCTGATTACGGGCTATGCGCGGATTGAGGGTTGGCCGGTGGGTATCGTCGCCAACCAGCGCCTCGTGGTAAAATCCGGCCGAGGGGAAATGCAATTTGGCGGTGTTATCTATTCGGATTCCGCTGATAAAGCTACCCGCTTCATCCTCAATTGCAATCAGAAGCAGATTCCTATTGTCTTTTTGCAAGACGTGACAGGCTTCATGGTGGGCACGCGTTCCGAGCAGGGGGGCATCATCAAAGACGGCGCGAAAATGGTCAATGCCGTCGCCAATAGCATCGTACCCAAATACACAGTGGTAGTGGGTAACTCATACGGGGCGGGTAACTACGCTATGTGTGGGCGAGCGTACGATCCTCGGCTCATGGTAGCTTGGCCCACTGCGCGCATTGCGGTGATGGGGGGAGCTCAGGCCGCACAGACCCTCTTACAGACCTATCAGCGCGAGAAAAAGCTTTCGCCCGAAGAGGAACAGGCGCTCCTCGCTGAGATCCGCGCCCGCTACGAACGCCAAATGAGCCCCCTCTACGCAGCCGCCCGCCTCTGGGTGGATGAACTTATTCATCCGCACGAGACCCGCCGCTACCTTTCCTGCATGATGGAGGCCGCCGAATGGGGCTATACGCCTCAGCCCTTCTCCGTAGGGGTCATCCAGACTTAGGGATTAAACTTGTGTCTTTACCAAGCTGTCTAAGTATATCGTGGAGCCTACGCTCTGGGAGCAGCTTCAGAAGGAGGAGACTCGCTTGCCCGCTTTTGAGAAGCTTGTAACGGCTCACTACGGGCAAGTGAAACGGTGGCTTCTGCGCTGGGTGGGAGACGAGGCCCTTGCGGAGGATTTGGCCCAGGAGACTTTTTTGCGGGCGTGGGAAAACTGCCATACCTTCCGAGGAGAAGCGGCTTTTTCCAGCTGGCTCTACACGATAGCTCGGCGAGAAGCCCTACGAGCCCTCCAGCATCGGCGCCGAGAGGGGATTCTGCCGTGGCTGTGGGGTACCGAAAACGCTCCAGAAGAGCCCGCCGCCGAATCTATTCCCGATTACGAGCGACTTCATGCAGCGATTGCCGAGACGGTAGAGGCGCTCCCGCCGAAGCAGCGCGCCGTCTTTGAAGCTGCTTGGCACGAACATCTCTCCTATAAGGTGATTGCCCAGCGCCTCGGCATTCGCGAAAACACCGTCAAAGCCCATCTCTACCACGTGCGGCAGCGCTTCTGGAAGCGCCTGCGTGAATGGCTAAGCGACTAACGGCGTTTTTTCTGAGGGGAGGTAGAAGCCCGTGCCTTCTTCTTCTCTTCTTGGGCGGCGATTAGGGCTTGGCATTGCTCGGCGGTGAGCGTAGCGAGATTCGTACCCTTAGGTAAGGAACAGGTACCGCCCGGGTAGCGCAGATAAGGTCCGAAACGCCCCTGTACCACTTCAATCTGGGCTTCCGGAAAGCTGCGCAAAACCTTAGAGCTGCCCTGTCGCTTCGCCTCAATGGCTTCAATGGCTTCTGCTTCTGAAAGGGAAAAAGGACTCATTCCAGGCAAAAGCGGATAATTTTTCCCCACATGTTTGAGGTAGTATCCGTACGGGCCTGAGGCGATGAGGATAGGTTCGCCCTCATAGCTACCCACGGTACGGGGAAACGCTAGCAGCTCCAGGGCTTTTTCCAAGGAGAGCGTGCGCAGGTCCCACGAGCTTGGCACAGAAGCGGTCTTGTAATCTGGGTCTCCTTTTTCAGCTAAGGTCAGAAAAGGCCCATTCCGTCCCATGTGGAGTTGAATGGGCTTTTGTAGGACAGGGTGGTATCCCAAAAGCCGATGTTGGAACGCCCGCCGGTTCTC
>CALKJV010000016.1 GCA_937995505.1 uncultured Bacteroidia bacterium
TTGCCCCATGGCACAAGCCGTAGACATCTCCAACGGCATGATCCTGCGCCTGGAGAATGAGCTGTACGAGGTAGTAGAGTTTCTACATGTAAAGCCCGGAAAAGGCAACCCCTACGTTTACACACGCCTAAAAAATGTCATAAGCGGGCGTGTATTTGAGCGCAACTTCCCTTCCAGTACGCGCATTGAGCCTGTACGGGTAGAGCGGCGACCCTGCCAGTATCTCTACAGGGATGGCGATTTGTATTACTTCATGGAGGAGGCGAGCTTTGAGCAGTTTTCGGCGAGCAAAGAACAGGTACGCGGCGTGGAATTCCTCACCGAAAATCAACCTTGTGAAGCCCTCTGGGATGCCGACACCGAGACCTTGTTATTCGTAGAACTGCCGCAGTTTGTGGCGCTGGAGGTGATTGAAGCGGAGATGGCCGTCAAAGGCGATAGCGTAACGAACATTATGAAAAATGCCGTAGTCGCCTCTGGCGCTCGCATCAAGGTGCCCCTTTTCGTGGAAGTGGGAGAAAAAATCAAAATTGACACCCGAAAGAAAGAATACATTGAACGCGTCAAAGCCTAAGCATATGGATATCAAATCTATCCTAGAACTGCTGCGCTTCGTAAGCAGGTCAGACCTTACAGAAGTGATTGTAGAGGAAGGGGAGTTTCGGCTTACGATTCGGCGGGGGGGCGCTACCCCTGCGATAGCAGCCCCAGTAATAGCCCCTCCGACGGCACCGGTGGCTATGCCCGTAGCTCCTGTACCGAGCTTACCCGCAGCGGAATCGCCTGCTCCGACCGCCCCCGCTGCCAAGCCCGAAACCCCCGCTACCCCCGCCAAAACCACCTATATCCGTTCTCCCATGGTCGGTACCTTCTATCGGCGCCCAAGTCCCGAAAAGCCCCCCTTCGTACAGGTCGGCGACATCATCCAAAAAGGCCAAGTGGTATGCATTATTGAGGCCATGAAGCTTTTCAATGAAATCCAATCCGAAGTCGCCGGCAAAATCGTGCGCATCTTAGTAGAAGATGCACAAGCGGTGGAGTATGATCAACCGCTTTTTGAAATTGAGCCGCTGGAATAGCGTATGTTTCGTAAAATCCTGATTGCCAATCGCGGGGAAATAGCCCTGCGCATCATACGCACTTGCCGAGAGCTGGGGATTCCCACCGTAGCGGTGTACTCTACTGCGGATAAGGAGAGCTTGCATGTTCGCTTCGCGGATGAGGCGGTATGTATCGGTCCCCCGCCCAGCAAAGACAGCTATCTCAATATCCCAGCGATCATGTCTGCCGTAGAAGTTACGGCAGCGGATGCGGTACACCCGGGGTATGGGTTTCTGTCGGAAAACGAGCGCTTCGCAACCATCTGCGCAGAGTATGGAGTGAAGTTTATTGGGCCGACGCCAGAGGCGATCGCAGCGATGGGGGACAAAGCTACCGCCAAAGAAACCGCCCGAAAAGCCGGCGTACCCGTCGTACCGGGTTCAGAGGGCGTGCTCGCTGACCTCAACGAAGCCCACCGCACAGCGCGCGAGATTGGCTATCCTGTACTGCTCAAAGCCACTGCCGGTGGCGGCGGTAAAGGCATGCGCGTCGTATGGAAAGCCGAGGACTTAGAAGACGCCTGGAATATCGCCCGAGCCGAAGCCAAAGCCGCTTTCGGAAACGACGGGCTATACATGGAAAAGTACATCCAAAATCCCCGCCATATTGAAGTGCAGGTCGTCGGCGATCAGTACGGAAATGTCTCTCACCTCTCGGAGCGCGACTGTACGATTCAACGGCGCCATCAGAAGCTCATTGAAGAAGCCCCCAGTCCCATCCTCACCCCCGAGCAGCGCGAAAAAATCGGCGAAGCCGCCGTACGCCTGGCTAAGTTCATCCGCTACGAAAGCGCGGGTACCGTGGAGTTTATCTTTGACCAGGATACAGGGGAGTTTTACTTCATGGAGATGAACACGCGCATCCAAGTAGAGCACCCCGTTACGGAAGAGATATTCTTTTTTGACCTCATCAAGGAGCAAATCAAAGTCGCAGCGGGGGTGCCAGTTTCCGGGCGGCACTACTTCCCCAAAGACCGATGGGCCATGGAAGTGCGCGTAAATGCCGAGGATCCCTATAATGACTTTCGGCCCAGCCCCGGCCGAATTGAACATTTCCACAAACCCGGGGGGCACGGCGTGCGGGTAGATACCCATGTCTACGCAGGTTACACCATACCCCCCCACTATGATTCTATGATAGCGAAGGTGATTGTATCCGACTTCTCTCGGGAAGAGGTCATCAATAAGATGCTTCGGGCGCTGGATGAGTTTATTTTGGAGGGGCCGGGGCTCAAAACCACTATCCCCATCCTAAAAGAGATCCTGCGCGATCCTCGTTTCCGAGAAGGGAACTACAACACGCGCTTTTTAGAAACCTGGCGCCGCTAAGCGCCTGGCAAGCGAGCCCCGGCTGTACTTTTGTTTGGAATGAATATGCAAGACCTCGGGGCTCTGCTGGTAGCCCTGCTCTGGATAAGTGGGCTTTGGGGCGCCGTAGCCGCCTGGGAAGCCGCCCGTAAACCCCAATGGCAAGCCAGCGCCCTCAGCGCTTGGATCCTACACTCTCTCTCGGCTTTGGGCACGATTGGGCTCCTCCTATACTTCCTTCTGGCGCATCGGTATGAGTTTCACTACGCTTGGGCGCACGGCTCTCGGCAGCTTCCGACCGCTTACATAACGGCTGCTCTCTGGGAGGGGCAGGAAGGGAGCTTTCTCCTATGGATAGCGTGGCATGTGGTACTGGGCTGGGGGCTCTGGCTGGTACGCGACCGCCACCGGTGGGTGCTGCTTGCGGGCCTCCTTGCTACCAATGGCTACCTTGCGACCTTCCTGCTCGGAGTATCTCTACCTACCCTCGCTGTGGCAGTGGGCGCCGCTCTCCTCTGGGGGCTCTGGGCGACAGAAACCCTCCCGCTGCCTGTGCGAATAGTCGGCGCTATAACCCTCTTTCTGGCTCTCTGGTGGGCGCCGCTCTGGCTTAGAGGAGTACTTCTCTTACTCCCCCTTGCTCTTTATGCCCTGCAAAAGCTATCCTTTCGCCCGGCCCTCAGCGCTGTGGGGCTCCTG
>CALKJV010000017.1 GCA_937995505.1 uncultured Bacteroidia bacterium
CTTCGCGCAGGCGGGCGAGCTTTTCACTGTCGGAGAGGGCTTGAAACTCTGGACTGGAAGGGTCTACGTAGGCGGGGGAGCTTTTATAGAGGTCTACCAGGGCGGAGAAGCCATAAGCGAGACGTGCCTCTACCTCGGCGGACTGGCTGTAGCCGAGCGCCGTAGCTAAGGCAGTAGCGAGGTTAGTAAGCGGCTTTTTCTCGGGGCGGAAGGCGGCTATGGCCCAGCTGGGGTACGAAGCCGCCATGAGATTCGCCCGCAGCGCTGGCTAAAGCCCAGCAAATACCAGCGACGACTTCCCATCCCCCGAAGCCCCAGTTACCATCACAAACTTCTGCGTGCGCAGCTGCTCTAAAATTTTCTCAATGTGCCGTTCCCGCCCATGAAAGAATAAACTCTCCGACTCCTCAAAGGGCCGCAATCCGATGTACGGGCACAAGCGGGGAGCGTCGGGCCATATAGAATGCTTTTTGGCTTCTTGGAGGCAGGCTTCAATGCGGGCTTCCATGCGCTCTATGGGAGCCAGCTCTAAGCGGATATTAGGTACAGAGAGTTTTAGATGGCGATTCCGTATAGGCTCCGGCAGGCCTATAAGGAGCATAGGTGTAGGGGAACTGAGCCCCCCACCGGCCTTCCAGAGCTGCTGAGCTACGGCGACAGCCCAATCCCCTGCCCGATGAAAGAAGAGTACTAAAAGCTGACTCTCTCGGTACAGGCGCAGCGCTTCTTGGACGTCGGTCTCGGCCTGGTCGGGACGAAACGCCAGCGTCTGTACCCGATAACGCCCGGAAAGCCGCTCAACTAGCGCAAAGCAGCTCTCGGCATCCCGTACATTGTGGATGAAGCCAATCTCATACTGCTTGACGGCTTGGCGGGCTTCTACGGCCTCGGAGAGGAAAGCGCGCACCTCCTGCACTAAGACCGGCAGGCTTAGTGTACGCGTGAGCATGACGCGGTTTGTCAGCGTGTTTTCCACAAAAGCCAAAAGCTCCTGCGCTTCTAAGCTATACACCGCCCCATCTTCCTGCGGGGCCCACACAATCAGCCGAAAGCTCGGCGAAACTTGCTCCAAGAGGGCTTCGTATTGCCGTTTAAGGAGCGGTGTGCCATCTGGTAAGGTGAGACCCACCTCCGTGCCCAAAATCAAAAAAGCTGCATCAAACTCCTGGGAAATAACCCGGAGCTGGGCCACATCTACCTCGGTGGGACGCTGGACCGCGTAGCCGGCGTTGCTTAGCATCACGCTTATGACCTCTCGTCGGGTTTCGTCGCCCGGCGCAGCGGCCCCAATCCAGACAGAGAACGGCTTGGCCGAAGAGACCACTTCGGTAGGAGCTACTACCTCCGCCATGCAGGCAAATCTACATAAAAAATGGAAAGCTTTTTCCCCAAGCTCTACCCAAAAGCCCAAACTGCTTCCTTCCTCGTCCTACTGCGGGGAGGCTCAGAACCTTCTGGCTCAGAATATATGCCCAAAGCCAAAAAAGAACTGCGTACTCTCGGTGCTAAAGCCAAAATCCGCTCGGAGGATGGTAGATTGGTTCCAAGCTACGCGCGCCCCTGCCCCATAGCTGTATTTATAACGGCTCAAGCTTATCTCGCGCAGCCGATTCCACACGCGCCCTGCATCAAAGAAAGGTACTATATCAAAGGCGAGGTGCTGCCTGAGGAGGTACGTTTGATAAAGGCGCGTGCGCAGCTCTACATTGAAGAGGAGGGTGAGCGGTCCCGTGAAGCGATACTCTCTAAAGCCCCGCAGAGCGCGAGCCCCCCCAAGCACTTCTGTGCCGCCGGCTTCAGCTTGGCTGGAGAGGTCAAAAGCCTCATAAAAAGGTACTCGCGTCCCCCAAATGTATCCTAAGCCTAAGTTCGTGGCAAGGACAGCTCGGCGAAGCTGCCGAGGCAGCACCCGAGTAAAAGCTTGCACTTGAAGCAGGTTCTTGTCAAAGCTAAACTCAGAAAAAAGCCACGGACGAGAATGCTCGTGGGAATATTCCAGGAAAACGCCCTGCGTGGGATCCGGCTCAAAGTCTCGGGTGTCATACATCACAGCGAAAGCCAAGATACCCTCATCTCCGCCCCGATAGCCCGCGATATTGAATTGCTGCCAGGGGTTTCCCTCAGACAGGCCGAGGTAATCTTCGGTAAGCTTAGTGCGGCCATGTGCAATATCTCTCAGGCGCTGCCCCTCTAAGTCAAAAGCCTCTTCGGCGGGGCGATTGAAGTAGTCTTTTATTCGGATGCGCAGGAACTCATACCCAAAAAACAGCCGGCCGCGTCCGCCTGCAAAGGTTCGTTCCAAACCCAAGTTGTAGAGGTTTTCGGTGTAGTCCAGCTCATTATAGTGGCGGTCGGTTACGAAGGCGGCTTCGCCGGCGAGGGGATCGCCGGGGCGCACTACCGCTAAGTTCTCAAAGTATTCCGAGAAGCGCCGGTAAGTGCGTACTTGCCCGGTACGCTTATCCACAAAACGCAGGGGCTGTAGCGTATTTGCCCCGATACCGTAATACTGCCAGTTGGGATCGTTCTCAAAAACGGCATCTACTCGGATGCGCCACCTCGTACCAAGCACATAAGGAAAGTCCATATTCAAGGCTCCCTGCCACTTACCCGACTGAAAGACCTTAAAGAACCCCGTATACCGAGCCCGATAGGGCGTGTACGGGAAAAAAGGGTCAGCCTGGGTTTTGTTGTTGTAAAGGTAGAAGTTAGCGCCTAAGCCCAAACCGTTGATGGGGTTGCGCTCTATTTCAGGCAGGCCTGTAACAAAGTACCCTTCTTTTTTATAGCGCAGCTCCTCTTCGCTAATTCGCTTAGAAGGGTGTATAGGGAAGGGAGGCTCGTTCCAAGAGAGCCGGATCGTGTCCAAAACCTGCGCCCACAGGAGGGAGCCGAAAGAAGCGAGAAGAAAGAAAATTTTGTCATTCAGCATACACAGAAAGGTGTTTGCAGTTTTGTGACAAAGAATCCTCCCCAGTCGGAAGGGCTTGAGTTCCCCTGAGAGGTGTAAGCTCTGGCCTCTCCCCCCGGGCTTATTACCTGTGAAAGGGCATCCAGCCGCTGCAAAGGTAGCGTGCGGGGGTAAAAAAGTTCAAACTCAAGAGGGCGACTCGCTTACTCTTTGACTTTCAGCTTGCCGGCGAACCAGCGGCCTTTGATAGATTTGCCCTCAAAGATAAGCTCGCCTTTCC
>CALKJV010000018.1 GCA_937995505.1 uncultured Bacteroidia bacterium
CTTTGAGTTCTAGCTTTCGTTCCAGCTCTTTGAGGTAACCTTCCAGCTCGGCGGCGTGAGGGCCATTCGGGTAGAGGGTGAGGTACACTTGGATCTGGTCTATGGCACGGCGAGTTTCTCGCTGGTCAAAGTCGTACTCCGCAGAAAGCTTGTAATTGATATGCGCTTGCATGTAAAGCGCTTCTTCGGCTCGGGGGCTTAGGGGGTACTCTTCCACCAGCTGCCCAAAGTACCGCTCAGCTGCGTAGTAATCTTTGAGATGGTAGCGACAGAGGGCTAAGTGATACAGGACTTCAGCGCCGCGGAGATTGCCCCGATAGAGGCCTACCAGCTCTTCCATGAGCTGAGAGGCAGACTCGTATTGCCTTTTCCGAAAGTATCCAAAGGCTGCTGAATCCCGGTCAGCTAAACTCTTGCTTTTGGCGAGCTTGCGGTACGGATCACAGCCGACACTTAAGCTGAGGCCCACAGCGAAGAGTGTCCATAAGCCCCACTTCCGCATAGGCTATAGTTCTTTGAGGGCTTGGGTGAGGGCTTCTATACTCTTTTTCGCATCGCCGAAAAGCATGTAGGTGTTTTGCTGGTAGAAGAGTTCATTTTCTACACCTGCGAAGCCGGGGTTCATGGAGCGCTTGAGGACAATCACGGTTTTGGCCTTATCCACATCTAAGATGGGCATGCCGTAGAGGGGGCTTTGGGGGTCTTTTCGGGCGGCGGGGTTGACTACATCGTTGGCGCCGACCACGAGAACTACATCTACCTGCGGGAAGTCGGGATTGATGCGCTCCATCTCGTAGAGCTTCTCATAAGGGATGTCGGCTTCGGCGAGGAGTACATTCATGTGGCCGGGCATGCGCCCTGCTACGGGGTGTATAGCGAAGCGCATCTCAACGCCTTTTTCTGCGAGGGCATCCATGAGCTTCTTCACTGCGTGCTGAGCCTGAGCTACAGCCATGCCGTAGCCGGGTACGAGCACTACTTCTTTGGCGTACGAGAGCATAAGGGCTACATCCTCGGCCGTGGTAGAACGCACAGAAAGCCCTTCTTTGGCCGTAGTAGGCCCACCGCTCCCCACAGCAGCGAAGAGTACATTCCACAGAGAGCGATTCATGGCACGCGACATGATTTGGGTGAGTATGAATCCCGAAGCTCCCACTAGAGTTCCTGCGATGATGAGGAGGTAGTTTTCCAGCACGAAGCCCGTAGCAGCTGCCGCTAAGCCTGAGAGAGAGTTGAGGAAAGCCACGATTACAGGCATGTCTGCCCCCCCAATCGGCAGCGTAATCCAAAAGCCCAGCAGGAAAGCCGCTCCGATAAGGACCCATAAGCCTGGGCCTTCCGGCTGCCAGGCAAAAGCTACTCCACCAGCAATGCTAGCAAGCAGTAAGCCTAAGCTCTGGAGGTGATGAGCGGGGAGCGGGAGAGGGCGGCCCGAGAGCAGCTCTTGCAGCTTCGCAAAGGCAATCAAGCTGCCCGTAAAAGTTACCGCTCCAATCAGAAGGCTGAGCGAAATGGTCGTGAGAGAAAATAGGCTCAGGCTTCCTGCGGTACCATTCAGCAAGGCTCGGCCTACTTCGGTGCTGGCAACTAGCGCAGAGGCAGCCCCGCCAAAGCCATTGAGTAGCGCTACCATCTGCGGCATGGCTGTCATCTTTACGGTAAAGGAAAGCCAAGCCCCAATCGCTGTGCCTACCGCTAGCCCGATGCCTATCCACTCATAGCGTACGATGTCTTTATGCAGTAGCGTGGCCAAAAGCCCCACCAGCATGCCCGTAGCTCCGATGAGATTGCCTATGCGGGCCGTGCGCGGCGAACTCAGCAGCTTGATAGCCACGATAAAAGCGACCGAAGCCGCCAAGTAGGCAATCTGAATAATCGTTTCCATCAGCGGCGCTTGAACATTTTCAGCATGCGGTCTGTAACGAGAAAACCCCCTACGACATTGAGGGTAGCCAGCACGACAGCTAAGGTACCCAGCGCAGTAAGTAGAGGGGATTGCGCTTCACCGGCCACCACGAGCGAACCGATGAGGGTGATGCCGGAAATAGCATTAGAGCCTGACATGAGGGGAGTGTGTAGGGTAGGGGGTACTTTACTGATAAGCTCAAAGCCCAAAAAGGCTGCCAAGGTGAAAATGAATACGGCGAAAAGGATTTCGGTCATAGGGTTAGGCGGGTTGGAGGAGGGGTTGGCCTTGCCACAGGAGGCACATGGCGCGTAGGATTTCGTCTTCGGTGTGGAGGCGGGGGGGCCGGTCTTTGGCAGTAAAGAGCCGTAGCGTCTCCACAAAGTTTCGGCTCAGCATCTGGGAGGCGTGGGTGGGGAGGGTAGCGGGGAGGTTGAGGGGGGCTAAGAGGGTAACGCCCCCTAAGACTTGTGTCTGGCCGGGTTGGGTTTCGGCACAGTTGCCCCCAGTCTCAGCGGCAAGGTCTACAATGACGGAACCGGGTTTCATAGCCTCGCGCATTTCAGGGGTAATGAGTTTCGGTGCGGACCGCCCAGGCACCGCAGCAGTTGTAATAACAATATCTGCCCGAGACACATAGGTAGTCAGGGCTTCTCGCTGGCGGGCTTGCTCTTCGGCTGTAAGCTCGCGAGCGTAACCCCCGGTGCCCTCACCCGAGCTGTCTAAGGTGAGAGGTAGAAACTTGGCGCCGAGGCTTTCTACCTGCTCTTTAGCCGCTGGACGAATATCGTATCCCTCCACTTGGGCGCCGAGGCGCCGAGCGGTGGCAATAGCTTGTAAGCCCGCAACCCCCGCCCCAATCACTAAGACCCGAGCCGGTGCAAGTGTACCCGCTGCCGTCGTGAGCATAGGAAACACTCCCACATAGTGGGTAGCCGCTAGCAGCACCGCCTTATAGCCCGCCAAGGCTGCCATAGAGGAGAGTACATCCATGCTCTGGGCGCGAGTAATCCGGGGGACGCGTTCCATGGCGAAAACAGTCCACTTCTTCTCCGCTAAGGTCTGTACCTCTTTTTCGTGACGCCAGGCCTGGAGGATGCCGAGCAGGGCTTTTCCTGTCGGGAAGCGGTCCACTTGCTCTGGCATATGCAGCGCAAGTAGCATATCTGCTTCTTCCCAAACGGCTTCAGCGGTTGGTACAATCTGAGCGCCTGCGTTCTGGTAAGCCGAGTCAGGGTAAAAAGCCCCTGCTCCGCTTCCTGCTTGGAGGATAGGGGTAAAGCCCATCTGAATCAGCTGCCGCACCCCCTCCGGGGAGAGAGGAACTCGCCGTTCTCCGAAGCGAGTCTCTACAAAAATCCCGACCTTCATTCGGTCGCAAATATAACGCAAATGGAGCCCCCTATCTTTGCGCAAAATGGACCCTATACGGGTGCTCCACCTAGCTCGTGTGATCAATCGGTACGACTGGATTGACACGGTAGTTCGGTATTTGCCGCGAGAGCGGTTTCACATGGAGGTGGCTACTTTTGAGCCCAAAGCCAATATCGCCGAACCCCACTATGAAGCTCTCGGCATCCCCCATTCTCTCCTGCGGGTGCCAGGAATGCGGGCTTATGGAGCTTATCTGCGGGCGGCAGGGCAGCTGGCAAGGCTTTTGCGGACGAGACGCATCCAGATCCTACATACGCACCACTACTGGGAAGGTATAGTCGGGGCCTTAGCGAAGGTTTTGTGCCCCCACTTTATCTTTTTGCTGCACAGGCACTATACAGAGGATATCGTACGCGTGTCGGGTGCTAAGGGACACTTGCTGCGTCGCCTAGAAGCTTGGAGCTACACAAAGGCGGATCGGCTCTTAGTGCCTACTGAAAGCATGCGAGAGTGGATTCAGGTAGCTTATGGAGGGCGTCCTCTACCGCCTTTGGAGGTGATTCCGTATGGGTTTGAGCTGGAAGCGCCGAAATACAAGCCCCTTTCTTCCGAAGAGCGCTTGAGGGCACGGGCTGAGGCGGGAATCACACCGGAAGAGGTAGTTATTGTCAATGTAGGTTCGCATCGGCGGCAGAAAGGGCAGTTTGAGCTGGTACGGGCTTTTTGTCGCTTAGCGGAGGAGCGGCCTGGGGCGCGATTGTGGTTAGTCGGGGCTGGGCCTGACTCCGAAGCGCTGCGACAGGCTGCACTCCCCGCCGCAGAACGGATAACCTTCTGGGGCTGGAAAGACGCGCAAGCCGTGCGCACCCTCATCGGGGCAGCAGATATCGTAGCGCATCCCAGCTATTCTGAGGCGTTCCCCCAAGTAATGGTGGAGGCCTTGGCTTTGGAGCGGGCGCTAGTGATTACGCCGGTCTCTGGGGCCCGAGATTGGCTCGTGCATGCCCAGCACGCCTGGATAGTGCCCATAGGAGACGAAAGTGCTTTATATGAGGCCTTGAAGGGACTTTCGGTTTCTCCTGCTCTAAGGGAAAAACTTGGCCGTTCGGGCGCACAGCTTGTGCGCACGCATTTCAGCTATAGTGCAGTCAATCCCCTCTACGAGAAGTTGTATACCGATTTATGCCATGCTACCCGTATCTGTGGTCATCCCTGCGCGCAATGAGGCAGACAACATCGCCCGCCTTTTAGAAAGTCTGTGGGCACAGTCGGCTCCGCCCGCCGAAGTGATTGTGGTAGATGCCGGTTCTACGGACGATACGGCGCGCATTGCGCAGCGAGCGGGGGCCCTCGTGATACGGGTAGATAGAGCCTATCCCGGTCAGGCTCGCGACATAGGCATAGCTCATGCAAGTCAGGAACTGATCGCCTGCTGGGATGCAAGCATGTGGCTCATGCCAGATTGCCTGGAAAGGCTCGTGGAACCCCTTTTGCAGGGCGAAGCCGACCTCGTGCAAGGGCACTTAGAAGTGCGACCTCTCACTCGCGTCTCTTGGCTGACCTTCCTGGTCATTCTACCGCCCTACACCCACGATTTAGGACAAAGTCGGCTGATCTATGCGCCTCCGGTGGCTTGTACAGCCTTTCGCAAGTCTTTATGGCAGGCGGTGGGAGGGTTTCAGCCTTGGCGCGCTCGGGAGGATAGCGACTTTCGGGAACGGATAGAGGCTGCGGGGGCGCGGGTGCAGTTTCGCCCCGAAGCCATCAGCTACTGGGAGCCGGCCGAGAGCTGGTCCTCTCTCCTTAGGAAGGTGCGTTTGTATGGCCGCCATAACCTCCTCTCTGGTAAGCCACAAGCCTGGTACGGCGGGCTCTTTCGCTTCTACGGACTGGTGCTGCTCTTAGCTCTTATAGGGGCTGTCAAGGGGGGCCTAAGCGCCGCTGGGGGGGTAGGGGTCGGACTAGCTGGCGGCGGTATCCTCCTCCGAGCTCTGCATAAGGCATACCGCTACGGCCCTTTCTGGCAAAAGCGCGGACACTACCCCTATACGCTGCGTACCCTTCTGGAAGCTGCGGCCCTCCTCGCAGCTACCGATATGGCCTCCTTTTTGGGGCTAGGGGACTGGATTTTGCGAGATAAGCTTCGCTTGCGCCCTGAGACCTTTCCACCTCCGAAACTCCTTGAAGTACTATCCCCACAAACCCCCAACTTTGCTTCGTGATGCGCCCCCTCATTGCTCCCTCTCTCTTATCAGCCGATTTTGGGCGGCTAGCAGAGGAGATTGCTGACTTAGAAGCCCTTGGGGTGGACTGGCTGCACTGCGACATCATGGATGGGGTTTTCGTGCCTAACCTATCTTTCGGCTTGCCTGTGGTGGAAGCTATCCGCCGCGCCAGCCGGCTACCCCTAGATGTGCACCTGATGATCGTGCAGCCGGAGAGGTATGTGGAGGCCTTTGCTGCTGCAGGCGCAGATGTGCTGACCTTTCATTGGGAAGCAACAGTGCATCCTGATCGGCTCGTACAGCGAATTCAGGCTCTGGGCAAAAAAGCGGGCATCGCGCTCAATCCCGCTACCCCCGTAGAAGTACTGCGAGATATACTCCCCCAGCTAGACCTGGTGTGCGTGATGAGCGTCAATCCGGGCTTTGGAGGGCAGCGATTCATTCCCTATGTGGCGGGAAAGGTGCTGCGTTTAGCTGAGCTACGGGCCCAGCTGGGCGCTACGGCCCGTATAGAAGGGGATGGGGGGGTTGATCCGGAAACGGCAAGCCGCGTACCCCAAGCCGATGTGCTGGTGGCGGGAAGCAGCTTAGTGCGTGCCTCCGATCGGCGCGCCGCTTTAGAGGCCCTCCGCCGCTCAAGGGAAATCCATACATAAGCCTATTTGTCTTACCTTTGACAAATGCATGTCAAAAAAGTTTTCCTGAGCTTTTCCCTCGCCGCTAGTTTGTTATGGGCCCAGCAGCCCGCCGAAGAGGAAAGCGAAGACAAGGAGACGCAAACTGAAGAATATGAGCTTATTATCCCCTCCCCTCCCAAAAAGCGAAATTTTTTCGACTGGACAGAATACGGGGAGATAGCGTACAATCGCTTTTTAGGCGCTCCGGATACGCTAAGGGGTTCCTTAGAAGGGCTCGGCTCTATCAAGCTCAACGCTAACTTTTTCCCGCGTTTGCGTATAGGCTCTGCGCTCTATGTAGGGCTAGGGCTGGTGGGGGCGGCTATACGGGAGGTGCGGTTTGAAGAGCCGGTGCGACTGTTTCGCACAGAGGGGGGATCGTTGGGGTATCAAATAGATAGCTTGCCAAGCGCTGTGCGGGCCAAAAGCAAACTGCAGCTGGGCTATTATCGCTTTCCTATTGAGCTTGGGGTTCTGTACAAGAAGTTTCACCTAGCTGTCTTTGGCTATGGAGAAGTACTCTTATGGGCTAAGCACAAGCGTAAGTATCGGGAAGGAAGCTCGCTCTCTCGCTCTGTTGAATACGGGAATAGGACTTTTCGTACGGACCCGCTGCAGTATGGGGTTGGGGCTCGGATTGGGTACAGAGGGGTAGGCGTTTTTGCTGCCTATTCGCTTTCGCCGCTCTGGCGGTCGGGGCAAGGCCCAGAAAATGTGCAGCCCTTGCAAGTGGGCTTGTACTTTTTTGATGCATCGTCAGGCACGGCTTCGTCTGCTCGTCGTAAGGCGCGCTCTACGGCTGTGCGCTGGTAATGCAGAGGGCTTACGAAGACCCCCCCCGCTATCAAGGGCTACGGAGGCATCTGGTAGAACATCTTCGGCAGAAAGGCATCCGGTCAGAGAGGGTTCTGGCTGCTATCGGTCAAGTCCCCAGGC
>CALKJV010000019.1 GCA_937995505.1 uncultured Bacteroidia bacterium
GGCTCTGCGCTCGTAAAGCGCCGCTGGACCCAGTGGGCTACGGATACTTCGGCCTCAGTGGCCCAGATGCACAACCGAGCAGTATTTTCAGTTACTCCACCTACTAGCACCTGGGCTGTGAGGGTCCCCCCGAGCCCGAAAAACAAACCTAGCCAGCTCCTACTTCTGATTGGCCAGCTAAAGCTCGTACACCATCTAGCGGTTCGGTTTATGGGTAGGAAGCCTATCATGCCCCACAAATATAGTCCGGCTGGATAACCCTCATAGGGTCAGACGACGCCACAGTAGGACTACTTTTGTGACAGTCCCTCACCAGTATGCTTTGGCACACAAAACCCGCACAAGTAGTCTTAGAGCACCTCCACACCTCCTTAGAGGGGCTGAGTACCCTAGAAGCTCAGCGCCGCCTTCAGGCAGAAGGGCCTAACACACTACCCAAACCTAAGCGGGTTACACTCCTGCAAATCATCCTACACCAGTTCGTAAATCCCCTCATCTATATCCTCCTGGCGGCAGGCGGGCTCTCGGTGGCTATCGGTGAGTATGAAGATGCTATATTCATCTTTGCGGTCATTCTCCTGAATGCGCTCATTGGCACTTACCAGGAAGCAAAGGCAGAAAGCCGGGTCTCTGCCCTGTAAGAGCTGGTCAAGTCCGAAGCAGTCGTGCTGCGTGACCGCAAAAAGCAGCTGATAAACGCCGAAGAGCTAGTACGGGGAGATATAGTCTTTCTCGAGTCAGGCACCAAAGTACCCGCTGATTTGCGCCTCTTAGAAGCGCAAAACCTTAGTATAGAAGAATCGCTGCTTACCGGAGAGTCGCTGCCTGTACTCAAGAAGTCCGAACCGCTCTCGGAGGATTCGCTAAGTGTAGGTGACCGGGTGAACTTAGCCTATGCGGCTACTCATGTCCTCTCGGGCCGGGGGATAGGTGTGGTAATAGCCACCGGGCTCGCCACAGAAATTGGCAAAATCGCAGAGTCGCTGCGGGAAGTAGGTCCGCAAAAAGTGCCCTTAGTAGAACGGATGGAGCGCTTCTCGCGCAAGGTGGGTATAGCGATTTTAGCCGCTTCTGGGGGGATAGCGTTTTTGGGCTGGTACCAGGGCATGGCTGCGGCCGATGTGCTTTTCACCGCTATCGCTCTAGCAGTGTCAGCTATTCCCGAGGGCCTGCCGGTAGCCCTTACGGTCGCCCTCTCTATCGCGACGGCCCGTATGGCCCGCCGCAATGTCATCGTACGGCAGTTAGCCACAGTAGAAGGGCTAGGAAGCTGCACCTATATCGCCTCTGACAAAACCGGCACCCTTACGGTAGACCAACAAACCGCCAAAACAATCGTCCTCCCCTCGGGAGAAGAGCTAGACATCACCGGCCAAGGTTACAATGGCGAAGGCGAAATCCTCGCTCCCCCCGAGTTACGCTCAGCTATACAAGCCCTAGTAGAAGCTGTAACCCTGTGCAACGAGGGCGTTTTACGCCGCACGGCTACGGCTGGCAGCATCAAGGCGATGCCGTTGATGTAGCGCTTTTAGCCCTAAGCTATAAAGCCGAACAGAGCCCAGAGGAAATCCGCCAAGCTGTGCGAATCGTAGGCGAAATCCCTTTTGAGTCGGCCAATAAATACGCGGCTACCTACTACGAGAAAGAAGGTACCCTGTATATCGCTGCCAAAGGCGCTATTGAGGTCATAGCAGAACACAGCGACTCGCCCGAAAAAACTTCCCTCCTGGAGGCAGCAGAACGGTTAGCGGAGGGAGGCTATAGAGTAATAGCGGTAGCGGCTGGCCCTGTAGAGAGAGTGGATAAAGAACAACTTCCCCGTGGCCTTAAGCTCCTGGGCCTCGTAGGCATGATAGACCCGCTCAAACCTGAAGCCAAAGACGCAGTAGACACCTGCCATCGAGCGGGCATTCAGGTGGGGATGATTACAGGAGACCACCCCACCACAGCCTTGGCGATCGCTCGCGAGCTGCATATCGCTACCGACCGCTCACAGGTCATCACAGGCGCAGAGTTAGAAAAAATCCCAGAAAAAGACTGGGGGCCCCTCCCGGCGCAAAAGACCGTCTTCGCCAGGGTAACCCCCCAGCAGAAGATGCACCTTGTGAAAGCCTTTCAATCTCAGGGCCATTTCGTTGCTGTAACTGGAGATGGCGTTAACGATGCCCCCGCTCTAAAGCTGGCTCACATTGGCGTAGCCATGGGCTCTGGGACCGACGTAGCCAAAGAAGCCGCCGACCTTATCGTTACCGACAATAACTTCTCCTCTATCGCCGCCGGCGTAGAAGAAGGCCGCTATGCCTACGACAATATCCGTAAAATCACGCTCCTCCTTATCTCCACGGGCTTAGCGGAAATCCTTATGCTGAGGATAGCGGTAGCTTTGGGGCTTCCCATCCCCCTCTTACCCGCTCAATTGCTCTGGCTAAACCTGGTAACGAATGGCATCCAAGATGTGGCCTTAGCATTTGAGAAGGGCGAGAAAGAAGTCATGCAAGCTCCACCCCGTAATCCCCGAGAAAGCCTCCTCAACCGAAAAATGCTTGAACAGGTGGCTACGTCCGGCCTCATCATGGGTATCTTAGGGGTAGGGGCTTGGATAGTATTCTTGAAATCTTGGGGGTTAGAGGAGTTTTATGCCCGCAACCTCGTAATGCTACTCATGGTCCTCTTAGAAAACTTCCATGCCTTAAACTGCCGTTCGGAGCGTAAGTCCGTCTTCCGAATTCCCCTTAGCCATAACTGGCCGCTGGTAATCGGCATCTTAGCTGCCCAAAGCCTACATATAGCCGCCATGTATATACCCTTCTTAGCGAAGTTGCTCCAGATCCAGCCCGTAACGCTCCAAGAGTGGGGCTATACGCTAGTAAGTGCAGCTTCCATCTTACTGGTTATGGAGGTGTATAAGCAGCTGAGAGGACGAAAATATGCGTAGCCTTGCTACACGAAGGGGTCTTGCACTGCCTTTCTGAGGCTTAGGAAGGGTAGAAACCGGAAGCCGTACAAGTGCATGGAGACTTCCCTTCTGCGGCCAAACCTGTTCAGGGGAAAGTAGAGGTGAGGTGAAAGGGTTTAGTGGTGACGGGCGGACTTGAACCGCCGACCCCCAGATTTTCAGTCTGGTGCTCTACCGACTGAGCTACATCACCAAAGATACTTCGGGCGGAAAGGCACTTCAGCCGAAGCAGCACAAAGGTACGAAAATTGGGGGAATTACAAGAGGGCTTGAAGGGCAGACTCATCTTGCAGGAGGACTTCTCGGGGTTTGCTTCCACGAGCGGGCCCTACGACACCTGCTCGCTCCAGCTGGTCCATCAGGCGCCCCGCCCGATTGAAGCCAATCCCCAGCTTGCGCTGCAGCAGCGAAGTGGACCCTTGCTGACTGCGGATCACCAGTAGGGCTGCTTCGTAAAAAAGCGGGTCTCTCTCTAAGGGTGTCCCTTCGCTGTCGGAGTCTTCTGACTCACTGGCGGGCGGCTCAGGTAGCACATACGGCACGGCTGGCGGCTGCACCGCAATATGCCCTACCACGCGCGCAATCTCCGCCGTACTTACATACCCACTTTGAAGCCGATGCACTTCCGTCCCCATCACAAAAAGCATATCCCCTCGCCCGATAAGCCGCTCTGCCCCATCCATGTCTAAAATCACCCGAGAATCTACCCGAGACACTACCCGAAACGACAGGCGCACGGGAAAATTCGCTTTAATAAGCCCTGTGATGACATTGACTGAGGGGCGCTGGGTCGCTACAATAAGATGGATCCCCACGGCTCGGGCCAGCTGCGCCAACCGACAGATGGGGGTTTCTACCTCTTTGCCGGCCGTCATCATTAGGTCCGCCAGCTCATCAATAATTAGCACGAGGTAAGGCAAGGGCTTGTGGCCTTCGGGTGCTTTTCCGGCTGCGCAGCGGGCGTTGTACTCGGCAAGGCTACGCACTTGCAGCTCTTTCAGTAGCTCATACCGCAGCTCCATCTCCAAAACAAGGCTTTGAAGCGCAGGTAGAGCATGCCGCACATCCGTGATGATCCTTTCTGGAACTCCTGGAATCTCGGCTAAATACTGACTTTCTAAGCCCTGGTACAAGCTCATTTCTACCTTTTTGGGGTCTATGAGCACAAAACGTACCTCCTGCGGTGAGAGCCGATACAAGAGCGAGAGAAGCATGCAATTTAGTGCGACGGATTTTCCTTGGCCTGTCGCTCCAGCTATAAGAAGGTGGGGCATCTGTGCTAAATCCCGTACAAACGCTTCATTCGTGATGGTTTTCCCTAAGGCCAAAGGCAAAATATACCGCTCATCTCGGTAAGCTGGAGCACTAAGAAGCTCCCGTAGAGGCACGATACGGGGGCTAGCATGGGGCACCTCAATCCCAATCGTACCCTTGCCCGGAATCGGCGCAATAATCCGAATCCCCAAGGCCGCCAAACTCAGCGCAATGTCGTCCTCTAAGCTTTTTATCTTGCTTATCCGAACCCCCGGAGCTGGTACCAGCTCAAAGAGAGTCACGGTAGGCCCCACTGTGGCAGTAATTCGGCTTACCTGGATACCGTACTGCTGGAGGGTACGCACGATTTGGTCTTTGTGGGCTTCTAACTCGCTGGTAGAGAGCACAGACGTAGCAGCATGAGGACTTTCCTCCAGAAGCTCCACAGAAAGCAAAGGCGCCGTAGAGGTCCGAGGGGAGCCCGAAGGGGTAATAGGGGTAGGAGGCATAGGAGACTCTGCCGACACCACCGAGAAAGTACCTTCTGCCTCGGCCAGTTCAGTGGACGAGGCAGTTTTTTCGTTCAGGAAGCTATCGGAGGGAAGAAAAACCTCCATTGGAGAAGGCTCAGGGGTACGCTCTACTTCACTCTGGGGGAGGCCTTCGGGCTTAGGGGGCGCAGCGGGGTGAGAGCCCTCCGATAAAGACCGCTCTGCTGGCAAGGAAGTGACATGTGCCTCCGAAGGGAATTCCGCTGACGAGGCCTCCGCCTCCGCCGAAAGCGCCGCTGATGAAGGAGGCACGGAAATAATTTGGTACCAGAAGTTCTCTGGCGGACGCTCCGAACTCTCAGAAGGGGAAATTGCTTCTGGCTCCAAGGTCAAAGCGGGCTCAGACTCAGGTGTATGAGTGGACGGGGCGGCTTCCCAGAGAGAGCGTAGCGCGCCCATCGCCCGAAAGACAGCCAAAGCCGCTAAGCTCATCCAGACCAGACCCAGCCCTACGGAACCCAGATATAAGCTCAGCCAGGCGGTAATACCGGCGCCTACGCTACCACACCAGAGAAGGTCTTCTACCCAACCCATCTGGACAAGCCATCCCCCAAAAGTAGACGCTAAGTAAAGCACTACCAGCCCCCAGCCGATATAGCGCAAGCGAACCTTCTGACCGCGAGCCCATGTAAGACCCGCATAAAGGAGCGCTATCGGAAAAAGCACCCCAGCCCACCCAAACCCCCGATACACCAGCAGATGCGCAATGCGCGCCCCGATCCAGCCGGTAGGATTATTGAGAAGGACAGGGCCTGGCGCCCCTTCCAGCGCCGGCAAGTCTTCTGCGTAGCTGACGAAATACGCCAGCACCGCAATAAAAAAATACAGACCCACGAGGCCTACCCCCAAACTCAGTATCAGACGGCCACGAGAAACCTCTGGGCCCATGTAGCGAAGTTAGCGCTTTAGGGGGAAAGGGGGCAACTCCGAACTATTCAGCAAAAGTGCAGGGGGCAAAAGCCCCTTCTGCAAGACCTGCAGGCCCTGCTCCCAGTAACTCAGCTCTTGTACCGAGTGCGCATCGGTGGTCAGGATGATGCGCACGCCTTTCTCGGCAGCTCGGCGGACCCACCGCCAGTCTATTTCCATGCGATAGGGATTAGCATTGAACTCAATAGCGATACCCCGCTCTGCACAAAAATCCAGTATCTTCTCCTCGTCAATCGGATAGCCTGGGCGATTCCGCAAGAGCCGCCCCGTCCAATGCCCCAGCACAGATACATGCGGATTAGATAAGGCTTTGAGGAGGCGATGGGTAGCTTCGGTGCGGCTCATGGCGAGCTTCTCATGTACCGAAGCCACGATAAAGTCCAGATCTGGCCACACGGTTTCATCGTAGTCTAAGCTACCGTCAGGGAGGATGTCTGCCTCTACGCCTTTGAGCAGATAAAATTCTCCTGCGTAGTGGGCGTTGAGGTGGTCAATTTCGGCCCACTGCTCTCGTAGGCGTTCGGGGGAAAGGCCCTTTGCATAGGCTGCGCGCTGGCTATGGTCGGCAATACCCAGCCACTTCCAGCCTCGGGCGCGGGCCGCTTCTGCCATAGCTGCTAGGTCATGCACTCCATCCGAGTAGGTCGTATGCACATGCACGGTGCCTCGGATATGCGCAGCGGTAAGCGGTTCGGGCAGCTTAGCGTGTCGGGCTAACTCCACAATATCCGGCCAGTCTCGCCAAGCGGGCAAAATGTAGGGCAGGCCCAGCCGCGTAAATACCTCAGCCTCAGTACGGACAGCTCCTACCTCAGCCCCTACGAGAGGGAGGGTCTCCGTGAACCCTTCCGCCGCCAACCGATAAGGAATCTCGGAGTCAGGCCAGAGGTAGAGCTTGATGCCCGAAAAGTCGGGATGGATCAGCGTCTTTTCCTCAGTAACCTGCCAGCCGAGGGCTTGCGCGTGGGAGAGCTTCTCGGCAGATAAGGCCCCCTCTATCGGCAAACTCAGCTCAGGCCATGCTCGTCGCAGAGCGCCCAAAGGCATCGGATGAAGGCCAGCCTGGACCAGAGCGGCCGTAGCTTCCCGCCAGAGGGCCAGAGCCTCAGCGTATAAAAGTTTATTGCGATTCTGGCGGTAGAAAGTAATCTGTTCTGAAAGGCGACCTATAAGGGCCTCTCCCCAGCCTGGAAGCGTAGCGAGCTTGCCGCGCAGGAGAGCTTGTTCTAATGCATCTACCGAAGTAATGTGGAGCTTCGTCCATAGCTCGTGGATGCGTTTTGGGCCCAGGCCCCGCAAGCGCCGCAGCTCCAAGAGGCCATTCGGAACCTCCTGGCGCAACTGCTGGAGTACAGAGGCGTCTCCCTTTTCGGCTAACTCTCCTACAAGGCTAAGCAGCCCCTCCCCAATCCCTTTCTGGCCATGAAGGGCTTGCTGCAGGGCCTCAGGGGAGGTGAAAGCGGTTTCGGGTAAACCTTCTAAAACCTCAGCAAGGCGCTGATACGCTCGTATCCGAAAGGAGCCCGGCTCTTTGAGTTCTGTGCGCGCAGCAATCTCCCCTACTAAGGCTAGCAGCTGCTCTCGCAAAACCATCGCTCCCATTCACTGGCTTCGGCTGGCGGAGCGCAAGAGGGCAAAAGCCTGTTTGAGGGTCTCCCGATCGGCAGTTTGGGCTAAGTAATTGAACATGGCGCCTTGGAGCCGCTCGGCCCCATCAATGGGAATAACCGCGCCCGTGAGGTACGGAGCTAAGTCAGACAGGAGAAAGGCGGCAAGGGCACCCAGCTCCTCATGGCGGCCGTAGCGTCCGGTGGGCAAGCGCTTTTTATACATCTCCTCAAAGTCGGACCCCGGCATGAGACGAGACCAAGCCCCTTCTGTAGGAAAAGGCCCTGGCGCAATCGCATTCACCCGAATTCCATACGGTGCCCACTCATAGGCCAGCGACAAGGTCAGGGCTTGAACGCCCGCCTTAGCCGCTGCTGAGGGCAGCACAAAGGCGCACCCCGTGTCGGTATAAGTAGTCACGATATTGAGAATATGGCCAGGACGCTTCTGCTCTATCCAGTAAGCCCCTGCCCATCGGCTCATGTGAAAAGTCCCCATCAGCACAATATCCACTACCGCACGGAAGCCTTTCGGAGAGAGAGTCTCAGAGGCAGCCAAGAAATTTCCGGCAGCGTTATTCACTACGGCATCCAGCTGCCCAAAATCTGAAACCACCTGCCCGAGGAAGCGCTCTACACTTTCCCACTCTCGTATATCGCATACATAAGGGCGCACCGCAGGACCGATGGCGGCTGCGGCTTCTTCTAAGACCTGCTGCCGCCGCCCGCATATGGCTACCTTCGCCCCGTAGCTCACAAAAGCCTCGGTCATGGCACGCCCTAAGCCGGTCCCGCCACCGGTTACGACGATTACTTTGTCTTGTAAGTCTATCTGACGCATACGCCTAAAATTTATATTCTGGATTATTGCGAGAAAAGTCTCGGTCCGTCAAAGGCGGGTCAATTTCTACCTTGTAATACTCATATCGCTCGTACACGCCCAGCTCATCTTCCACTTCCACCACGAGCGGGATGTGCCACTCGGCATCTATGATGAGCCGAATAACCTTCCCATAATCGGAAGGCACTTTGAGAACCTGCCCGGCCTTGGGCACTGTATTGGCGCTTTTGAGACCATTGAGCTCCAGAATTTTGTACCAATTCACTTGGAGCTTTTCCGCAATCTGGAAGATGTTTTCACTTCCTGTCGCAGTGTAACTGGTAATCTGATAAGCTGGGGGTTGCAATACCAGCTTATGGCAGCGCCGGCCATCCCAGGTCAGCGCCCCATCGTAGCGCACGAGCTGGGGCAGCTTGTCTTGGTACTTGCTGCGGGCGGCCAGCAGTAAAGCACGTATCTTATCAAAGCCTACGGCGTGAATAGTCTGGTGCTGGTCTTCTAAGAGGAGGTCACTGTAAGGGTCTAAGGTGATCGCCACATAGGGAAAGGTATTGGGCTTGACAAGGGCGCGAGCCGACCCCTTCTCGGCGGGAAAGAGTACTTCTACGC
>CALKJV010000020.1 GCA_937995505.1 uncultured Bacteroidia bacterium
CCGGCGCTGGGCCATGCTATTCCCCTTAGTCAGCTGCGCCCTGGCCAGCGGGGCCGAATCCACACCTGGGCTCCCTCCGTTCAAGAAGCCATAACCCTCTTAGAACTGCACGCAGGCGACCTCGTGGAAATCCTAGGTCCCTTCCCTGTGGATAGAGCGTTGTGGGTACGCCTCGCCACCCGAAGCTTCGTGCTACCTCCCACCGTCGCTGAGCATATCCTCGTAGATATTGTTTAAGGCTATCGTGCGTATTTTAGGCGAATGGGACCTCCCGGGTCATGCAGGCCCCGTCTATGCCTTAGCCTGTAACCGTGAAAGCCAGCGGCTTTTCTCTGCTGGCTCAGATGGGCTTATTGCGGAATGGCGCTGCCTCACGGGTAAGCAAGCCAAAGCCGTAGCCCACATACCTACGGCCATCTACTCTCTGCACTGGATACCCGAAAAAGAGCACCTCTATGCAGGCACCAGCGCAGGCACGGTATATGCCCTAGACCTCCAGAATAAACGCCTCCACAGCGCTGTACAAGCCCATCACAGCGCTGTGTTTGGTATATTTTCACACCCTACCGAGAAGGAAGGCTGGACCTCGGGAAAAGATGGCCAGTTTCTTTTCTGGGACACCGGAAAAGCCCAACCCTTCGCAGCTGTCTCTGTTACGGAAGCAGGCTTGCGCGGCTTTGCCCTCTCCCCTACCCAAGATAAATTTGTCGGCGCAGGGCGTGATGGCTTCCTCTATGAGATAGACCGAAAAAGCCGTATCGTCCTCCGCCAGATACCCGCTGAGCCTCAGTTCGTATTTGCCGTCCAGATAGCCCCGAGCGAGCAGTATATCGCTACCGGCGGCAAGTCCGGCTTTTTGAAAATATGGGATCCGAACTTTTCTTTAGTGTGGGATGTACCTGCGCACCAGCTTACGCTCAATGCGATTGCTTGGCACCCAGCGGGACGAATTGTAGCGACAGGCGGAAGGGACCGCCTTATTCACCTGTGGGATGTACAAACACGCCAGAAAAAACTCACCCTCACAGGCCATCAGCGCAGCGTCAACGCACTTTTGTGGATAGACGAGTATGTACTGGCTTCGGCCAGCGACGATGGGCTGGTCAAGATATGGCATCTGGAGGGCTCGCCCGCATAAGGTAACCGCCCGGCCGCTGCTGAATCCACCCTTCAATTTCCAAAAGAATTACCTGCTGCATCACCTCTTCCGCAGAGAGGCGCAGCTTGGCGGCGACCTCATCTATGTGCCGCATCCCCTCAGCTAAAAGCGCATAGATGGCCGAAGCCGTAGCCCCCTCTGGCTGGCGAGGAGAGGCCACAGGAAGGGGAAGGCGGTCGGCTTGCACAGAAAGTTCCGTAAGAATCTGAGCTGGAGAATAGGCTAACTGAGCCACCTGCTCCACAATGAGCCGATGAGTGCCTGCCGAGGTAGCCGCAAAAATATCTCCCGGTACCGCAAAAACGGGGCGATTGGCCTCAAAGGCCGCCCGAGCCGTAAAAAGCGCCCCTCCTTTTTCCCGAGACTCTATTAGGAGCGTCACTTGCGCCAGCCCCGCAATGATGCGATTGCGAAAAGGAAATTGTAGGGGATGCAGCTCTGTGCCGGGAGGATATTCACTGAGCCAAGCCCCTGTCGCTAAAATCTCATCTGCCAAGCGACGATGTGCGGTAGGATAGATGCGGTCAAGGCCGTGCGCTAAAACCGCTACCGTTTGGCCGCCGTGCTGCAAGGTAACCCGATGGGCATGCGCATCAATTCCGTACGCTAAGCCGCTCACAATGACTACCCCAGCCTCTACCAGCGCCTCCACGAAGTGCGCCGTAGCCTTGAGACCGTATGGGCTGGGCTTGCGTGTGCCTACTACCGCCACAAAGGGACGGCCGTACAAGGGTAGGTTCCCCCTCTGATACAGCACAGCAGGGGGCTGGGCAATCTCTTCAAGTAGGGGAGGAAAAGCCACATCCCAAAAAGGCAGGATGCGCACTTGCAGCTTTTCGCAGCGAGCTTGAATCTCCTCTGCTTGGTGGCGCAATTGCAGACGCTGGCCCAGGTAAGGTTTCAGCTTGGGAGGTACAGGCGGGGGAGGGCTTTCCCAAAAAGCGGCGAGGCTACCCCAGCTGCGCCGCAGGCGCCGTAGCTGCTTGCCCCCTAGACCTTCTATCTGGGTTAGCGCTAAAAGTGCTAGAAGTTCCTCACTCATACGATACCTTCTCCCGAAACGGCCGCACCGTAAGCGAGAAGCTATGCGCCGCTGCTTGCCGGAAAAAGAGCATGTACGCATACGAGAGGGCCCATCGCCGAGCCTGCAAGCCTGCTCCGAAGCTCATCCCACCCAGAGAAGTACTTCCCGTCGGATTGAGCTCGCGTCGCCGCTGTACATGATACGCCGCCCGAAACGCAATCGCACGCCCGGGAACCAATTCCACACCAGCCACTATATGCCGGAAAAGGTGCTCGGTCCACTTCGGAGGAGGGGGAGGGATGGGATTACCGGAGAGGTCATAGCGAACCGGCTGAAAAGGGTCATTGTACGCCATGCGCCACCGCTCTAAGTGAATAAGTCCCAGATGAAGCCGAAACGGCGCATGGGGCAGCTTATAGCTTGCTGTGGTCTGTAAGGAAGTAGGGAAAGGCTGAGCAAACGCACGCCCCGTAGGCCGGTAGAGTTCTGCGCCGATGCTTCTGGCTACGAAGGAAAAAGCAAGACCTTTCGCTGTATCCTCGTAGGAGACTCCGATATCCGCAGCGATACCTGCTCGCCGATACCTTTCTAGAGACACCACAGAGAAGGGGAATTTGAGGTTCATGCCCGCGTGCCAGCGCCCGAAATGCCGCACTGCTCCCCCCGCTAGAGCCCCTTCATAGGCAGAAAAAGTCCCTAAGATATTGCCCAGCTCGTCTGTGTGTCGGAGCTGGCCGTAGTTTAGGTACTGCAAGCCTGCCCAAAAAGTACCCACTCCCTTCCACTCGTGCCCGTAGCTTAGGTGGGCGAGCGTGATGTCGGCGAGGTAGGGCTGCACCGTAAGCTGAAAGGAATGGTGGGACATCCCGCGTAGAAGAGCGGGATTTTGGAAAGCGGCACCCAGGTCCATCTCTCCTGGGAAGGCCAGGCCTCCCAAAGCAGCTACCCGAGCGGTGGGAGCTGTACTGAGAAAGTCATAGCTCCAACCGCCGGCGATTTGTGCCCAAGCGGCAGCCAGCAGCAGTCCCCCGCTAAGCTTCCACACAGGCGAAACGGGCCTCAATCTGGTCTTTTACCGCTTGCATCAGCCACTGGGGCGTAGAAGTGGCACCCGCAATTCCAATACGCTCTGCCCCCTCCAGCCAGGCCCAGTCTACCTCCTCCGGAGCAGATAGATAGTAACTGCGCGGGTTGGCTGCTTTACAGATAGAGAAGAGCGCTTTGCCGTTAGAGCTCTTTTTGCCCGCAACGAAAAGCACCACATCCTGTGATTTCGCAAAGGCCACCAGGTGAGGCTCCCGATTAGAGACTTGGCGACAGAGGGTATCTGCAATAATAGCATTTGGCACACGGGCCTGTAATCGCTCTACCACGGATTGAAAAAGGGCTGGGGCCTTCGTGGTCTGGCTAAAGAGATAGGTGGGTTTCTCGGGATCTAAGGGCAGCTGGTCCACCTCATCAGGGCTAGAAACTACAAAGAGTGCAGCCTCCTGGATCTGCCCTACTAAGCCCACGACTTCAGGGTGGCCTAACGCCCCTAAAAGCACAATCTGCGTGTCGGGCTGATCTACAAGCCGTACTCGGTTCTGCAGCTTGAGGACGACCGGACATGAAGCGTCTAAGAGTCGCACCCCATGCCGCAAGGCTAGATCGTACGTCTCGGGGGGTTCGCCATGCGCGCGAATAAGCACAGTTTCTCCGCTTAGCTTCGGAAGGTCGGCATGCGTAATGACCCGAAGCCCTTTCGCCTGGAGCCGCCGCACCTCCTCATCATTATGCACAATATCCCCCAAGCAGTACAGATACGGATGCTCCGCCAGGTAAGCTTCTGCCATTTCCACCGCATAGACCACCCCGAAGCAAAATCCTGAGCTCGGGCTTATCGTAACTACTGGTCGCACGACTCTAAGATAAACACTTTCTCACGACAAGCTGGGCGCATAGATAAGGTCGTGAGCCCACTGGACTACCTGGGTAATTTGCTGGGGAATAGTGAGGAAAGTGGTATCTAAGATGCGGGCGTCAGGAGCTTTGCGGAGGGGGCTTACAGAGCGGGTTACATCGCGGTAGTCGCGCTCTGTAAGCTCTGCCCGAATGGCTTCTCGGCTAGTGGCTTCTCCACGGCTAAGTAGCTCTCGATAACGCCGCTCTACACGAGCCTCAAGGTCTGCTTGCATGAAGACTTTGAGTTCGGCGTGAGGAAACACCACCGTCCCAATATCGCGTCCATCCATCACTACGCCCCCTTCTGCGCCTAATCTGCGCTGTTCTGCGATGAGCCGTTCGCGCAGCCAAGGCACGGTACTTACTTCACTGGCGAAGGCGCCTATTTCTGGGCGGCGCAGTTCGGTCTCTAAGCGCTTTCCCCCTAGATACACGATCATCTCCTTGCCCTCCCGCTCCAGATCCAAGGCAAAGCCCTCCATCTGCTTGGGCAGAGCCTCAGGATCTACTTCTCGTATTCCTTGCTGCCACAAGTACCATGCTGCCGCCCTGTACATCGCCCCGGAGTCAATGTGCAGGTATTCCAGCTGCTCGGCTACCCCTCGGGCCGTAGTGCTTTTGCCTGTAGCGGCATAGCCATCTATCGCAATGATAATACGGCGCACGGGCTCCAAAGATACGCAATTACCTTTGGCTGTGCGCCTCCTCCTTTTAGAAGCCTCCGAGAACCACCACGAGACGATGTTGAGCTTGATTGCTTATGCGGATGCGCTTGACCCGCGCCCTGCCCTGTATGTGGCAGCGCCACCCCGTTGGATCCCCCTCTACCAGAGCCTTCCAGAAGTAGCAGGTCTACTCCCCTTAGAAGGAGAAAATCCCGTGGAGCAGGTACGGGCTTTTGTGCACACACACGATATCACGCATATCCTGTACAACACCGCTTATGGTCCTTTGCCTTTGCGTTTAGCCTGGCGGCTGCGTCGGCTTCACCAGAGTGGAATCGTTCACGACACAGAGAAGCTCCATCGTTTCAGCGCCATGGGCTGGGGTACTGTGCTACCGCTGCGGCACTTCTGGGTGCTGCGAGGCCAGCTCTGGCATAGCCTTCCCCGCTGGTGGCGACAGAAGAGCCATCCCTTGCGCTTAGCGGCCCTCCCGCGCAGCTTTTCTCTACCGCCCTTAGAGAAGCCTTCAGACCAACTATGGATTGCGATTCCTGGCCGCCTTGAACGCAAGCGGAGGGCCTACGACGATCTCCTGGAAGCGCTGCATCAGCGCCCCCCTGCCCCGCATTGGCGCTTCCTCCTCCTCGGCCCCGCTAACGCCCCTTACAGCGACTGGCCTACCCTCCAAGAGCGCATCCACTCCTATGGACTAGACCCCTACTTCATCTCCTTCTCAGAGGGCTTAGACTTTCCCACCTACCACAGCTACCTACGACATAGCGAGGTGATCTTGCCCCTTATCCACCCCTCCTCGCCTTACTGGGAAAAGTATCGCCGCTACCAGATTACCGGGGCTTTTTCTATGGCATTCACGCACCGCAAGCCCTTGCTCTTACATCAGGACTTTTTAGCGGAGCCAGAATTCCAAGACTGCGCTTGGGGCTACGAAAAACCGACGGAACTTTTAGCCTGCTTAGAAAAACTTCCGCAGCTGCTCACGCAGCCACTCTATAGACTCCCCCTGTGGGAAGAAGGGCCAGAAGCCTTACGGTTGGGCCTCAGCGGAGGAGGAGAAAGGTAGCCACAGCCGACGAATAG
>CALKJV010000021.1 GCA_937995505.1 uncultured Bacteroidia bacterium
GCCTTCAGCCCCTCAAAGAGCGCTTGCCCGTAATGTAGCGCAGAAGTGCCGGGGTGGAGCTGGAGCATGCCCAGCGGTTCTATCCGAGCTTCTTGCCAGCGACCCTCCCGATACTCAGCCCGTGCCATATGCCGACTGAAGAGGCGGCCAAAGGGTAGATTGGCCCAGTCTATGGGCTGGATTGAAGGGGAGGGGGTTGTATGGATAGTAATGGGCCAGCTCATTTTGACAAAGATGGCAATTCTGCACGGGGTAAGCGTTGCCAGACTTTGCGAGGATCTTCCCCGCGTAGGAATTTCCAGAAACCGACCAGCTGAGCCAGATGCGCTAGAATAAAATAGCCAGGTAGGTAGAGGCTTCTCGGTAAAGCACGAGGCAGTTGGTAACGCATAACCAGCGCTTGGAGCCAAGCCAGAATCTGCACACAAAAAGCCAAAAGATAGAGGTAGTTGCCCGATAAGCTCAGCCCCCCCGATACTATCAGCGTTCCCAACAGTCCTATGGGCGCTAGGAGATATCGAAAGAGCTTATGCGAAACCAGGAAAAAAGTGAAAGTAGGATGGCGGAGGGCTTCTTTCCAGCGCAGTCTGGCGCGCAGGGTATAGAAGGCGGTATAAGCGATACGGGCTTTTCGCTGAAACTCAACTGCGGAACTGGCTGAGGGAGTCTCATACACGATAGCACCTGGCGCAAAGAGCGTATAGTACCCTTTCAGCCCGGCTTCTAGGTAAAGGTAGAGGTCGTCTACTACCCGGTCAGGCATTTCAGGCCAGAGAGAAGTAGGCATAAGCAAGAGAGCTCCCGTAACCGCCAAAGCGTAACCCTGTATGCCCTCTAGTCTAGCCAGCGTTTGATCGTAGCTTAGGTAAGTTTTTTCTGAGGGCTGGATAGGGTCTTGTTCTCCGGGCTGATTTAGGGTGCGTCGGCCGGAAACAAGGCCTATCTTAGGATGGAGTAAGGCTAAACGCATGGCTTCACGCAGAGATTGGGGGGATAACGTTATGTCAGCATCGGTAAGCAGGGTATAAGGGCTATTTACCAGCTGGCGAGCGTAGTTGAGGGAGTAGATTTTCCCTTTGTGGGGGACGAGGTGGTATTCAGCTTCGGGGTATCTTTGGAGAGCTTCTAAGGTGGGGGCGAGAGAGTCATCGCCTTCGTGGGTGGCGATGATCCAGAGGATTCGCAGGCGGTCTTTAGGATAATCCAGGGCCCGAATGGATTCCATTTTGGGGATGACTGAGTCGGCCTCTCGGTAGGCGGGGATGACGAGGGTAACTTCTGGCCAGTCGGTAGGCTCGGGGAGGGGCCGCCGCAGCGCCTTCCAGAAGCGGCCCAGAGGCTGCGCTAGCCAAAGTAACAGCGGATACCCGAGGTAAGGATAGCCCACCAGTGCGACTGCTATCCAGAAGGCCACTTCTAGCCCCTCCATCTGAGCAAAAGTACG
This sequence comes from uncultured Bacteroidia bacterium, assembly GCA_937995505.1. Classification (GTDB taxonomy): domain Bacteria; phylum Bacteroidota; class Bacteroidia; order SpSt-205; family SpSt-205; genus SpSt-205. The sequence continues at coordinate 1,445 of CALKJV010000021.1, forward strand.
AAAGGCTACTTTTGCGAAGTGATTTGGCCTGCGCCCGTAGAGCGGGGAAGTCGTATTGCTTTGGTGGCTGCCTCTCGTCGGGTCCGCCCAGGAGAAGTTCGCCCTTTTCTGGACTTTGCCCAGCTACAGGGATGGAAGGTAGAGTACGATAGAGCTACGCTTTTTGCCGCAGAGGGTACTTTAGCAGGGTCGGATGCGCTGCGCCTTCAAGTGCTTCAGGAGGCGTTGGATGCTCCCACTGTGAGAGCCATTTGGTTTGCCCGAGGCGGTTATGGGAGCTCGCGCCTTTGGGCGAGTGTAGACTGGGCCGGCTTTCGGCGCTATCCCAAATGGCTTATCGGTTTTAGTGATACCACACCCCTCTTATGGGGGGCTGTACATCAAGGAGTTGTGGCGCTGCATGCGCCTGTTGCTACCTACCTTCCCCATCGCACGCACACCGAAGCTGTCAATGCACTTCTGCGCCTACTGCGTGCAGAGGGGAATACCTACCATTTGCGGTGGGCTCGTCGGCCTGCATACGCCTGGCGGGTAGGGGTGGCACAGGGGGCCCTTATGGGGGGGAACCTCTCCCTCCTTCAAACCCTCTGCGGAACGCCCTTAGACCTTCGTAGTTTTACCCAAGCCCCTATACTTTTTTGGGAAGAGGTAGGTGAATACTTTTACCGCTTAGACCGCATGAGCTGGCACTTGCGCAACGCCGGCTGGTATGCCCATGCCGCAGCGCTTCTGATTGGCGATGTTTCTCAGCTATACGACGAAGAAGAGGCCCCTTTTGGCAGGACGGTCGCACAAATCGTGCGCGAAAGCACGGGGAGCACGACCCCCCTCGCTATGGGCCTGCCTGTCGGACACTGTGAACGTAATTACCCTCTACCACTCGGGGCTACAGCTGAGCTAACCGTGGGAGAAGGGGGAGCTGAATTAGTTTGCCGACGCTGAGGAAAGGGGGCGCACTTCTACATATTTACGGCCGTTACGCTCACGAAAGTGTACTACACCCTCTGTAAGCGCGAAGAGCGTATGGTCTTTACCCATACCTACGCCGCTGCCCGGCCAGAACCTCGTGCCGCGCTGCCGCACAAGGATATTTCCAGGGCGAGCGTGCTGCCCTCCAAAAAGCTTTACGCCGAGCCGCTTGCTCTCCGACTCGCGACCATTGCGACTGCTTCCAAGCCCTTTCTTGTGTGCCATAGGTTATAGCGATTGAATAGTTACGAGGGTCATGGCTTGTCTGTGGCCTCTTTTGCGCTTGTAGCCTTTGCGGCGTTTTTTCTTGAAGACCACCACCTTCGGAGCCAAGAGGTGCTTTTCTACCTTCGCCCGAATAGCGGTACTCAGATACGGCGTACCTATCTGTACCTGGTCGCCGTGGGATATTAGCAGGGCCTGCTCTATGGTGAATTCGCTCCCCTCTTCGTAGGGCAAGCGATTCACAGCAATCTGCATGCCAGGGCTCACCTTCCACTGCTGGCCACCGAGTTCTATGATAGCGTACATAGGCGGGCAAAGGTACAAAAAAATTACGGGAAGGGTTGTGTACGCCCTTCCCGTAGAGAGGTAGAGTAGGGTTGCGGTTTAGTGTAAAAGCTTGAGGGTGTGGGTGTAGCGTTGGCGGCCGTCGTGGATTTCTACTTTGAGGAGGTAGAGGCCTGCGCTTAGCGGGGTGGGAGTCCAAGCGAGGGTGTGCGTGCC
>CALKJV010000022.1 GCA_937995505.1 uncultured Bacteroidia bacterium
GTTGGAGAGGAGGCGAGAAACTTGCAGGCCCACAAGCTCGTGGGTAACCTCCTGATACGGCGGCGTGAGGGCATACGAAAAGTAAGAGGAGACGAGCGGGAGGGGGGCCGCAAGCGCCCGATCAAGGTCTGAGAGATTGCCCACCTGCATGCCTTGAAAGAGCCCTATTCGGGCATTGTACTGGGCGTAGAAGCTGCGGAGGTGCCAGCGAGCGAAGAGCCGTTCTACCGTAAGGCTACCGTGGGCTTGCTGAGTGCCAGAGCCTGTGAGAAAGTACTTAGGCGCCTGCAGAGTTCCGATACGATGCAGGGAACCCTGCAAGCGGTAGCCCCAGCCTCTCAGCGTGCCTTGGAGGCGGGCGGCGGCCAGGCCGCCTTGTCCATTGGTAAGGCCTAGGGCTAAAAACCTGCCTTCTAAGGGTGCACGGCAGCAGAGATTGGGGATAGGGAGGACGATAGCGCCGCCTACGGCTTCGGGGCCATGCTGCACAGGCGAAGGACCGAGGTAAAGGGCCACTTCCTCCGTACTAAAAGGATCAATCTCTGGGGCGTGTTCTTCGCCCCACTGCTGAGAGGCGAGGGGCTGACCTCCCTGCCAGTAGGCAATGCGAGTGCCCCGCAGCCCCTCTAAGATAGGCTTTTGCAGAAGGGGCCCAGCTTGGCTAAGGCTCACGCCAGGCACGCGCACGAGCCACCCCGAAAGCCCTCCCTCTGGTTGCGCCATCCAGGAAAGGCTATCCAAAGTGAGCTTGCGTACCAGCCAGTCCTGAATCACTACGGCATGTCCTCCCAAGCGTCCTTCTAGGACCAGAGGACCTTCTATCGGTACTACTATGGTAGTATCTGCCACTATGTGCCTTCCTAAAAGCACCCGTACCCGATACAAGCCTGCACACAGCCCATGTACATGAAAGAAGCCCAGGCTATCCGGCATTACCCTTTGGCCGGAGGGCAGCACTTCAATCCAGCCCTCTGGCCAAGCAGAAAAACCCGCAAGCTCATACACTGAGTCACAGGGCATTTGCGCGAGCAGCCATCCCATCCACCCCGTGCACAAGCAGCAGAGCCATCTTTTTGCCACAGCGTAGCAAAAGTACGCCTAACGAGGTCTCACCCTTAATCAAGGCGGGGGCTCTCGCAGGGCAAGCGGTTTTGGTAGGGGATATGTACCTTTGCTTGTGCAGGCAAAGTGGATATCGCTTGGGGCTTTGGTAGCTGTCGGCGTAGCGGGCAGGCTCCTTCCTCACCCGCCTAACTTTACCCCCATGGAAGCTGTGGCCCTTTTCAGTGGGGCCTGGCTCGGGAAGCGCCTCTGGGGCCTCTTCCTCCCCATAGGCATCATGGCTCTGACCGATATACTTCTCGGGTGGCATGCTCTGTGGCCTTTCACCTGGGGGGCGATGCTGATAGGGAGCCTCTTAGGACGATATGCCTTGCAGCCAGGACGGTGGCTCTCTGTCACTGCCCTCGGAACCCTCCAAGCCACCCTCTTTTTCCTCGTTACAAACTTCGGCGTCTGGCTCCAAGGCTGGTACGGCCTCGCTCTAAGCGGCTTGGCGGCCTGTTATGTGGCGGCCGTGCCCTTCTATCACTATCAGGTTTTGGGGGCGCTCACATATGGAACGGTCTTTTGGCTCCTACAGACCCAACTCCTGCCCAAGCTCCAAGGGCATGCCTCAGCGGCCCGCTAAGTGTTTCTTCGCAAGCCTGTGGATAGGGGCTGCAGCCCTCGTGCTGTGGTCCATAGGAAGTGGATGCGTACGCCGTCCCGAGCCCGACTTAGCGGAGCCCCGCCCCGCCTACAAGGGACTTTTTGTGCTCAATGAGGGCCAATGGACCCTTAGCAACGCCAGCTTAGATGTGGTCTCCTCAGAAGCCTACTACGAGGATGCTTATCGTGCTGTGAATGGGCGGCCCCTCGGCGATGTAGCCAACCACTGGCTGCGCGAAGGGGATACGCTCTGGATCGTGCTAAATGGATCGCGTTTGCTGCGCTGCTTGAGCTTACCTGACCTCAAAGAGCGCTATACGGTCAAGTTTCCCCCCAGCGCAAGCCCCCGAGAAATCGTACGCTACTCCCCTACCAAGGCGTATGTGAATTCTCTCTTAGACAGCACTGTATATCGGCTGGATCCGCGCACGGGCGAGCTTACCCCTCCCCACATCCGCGTGCAAAATTGGTCCGAGAGCCTTCTCCTGGCGGCTGGGCGCTTATGGGTCACCTGCGGCAATTACGCTTATCCCGCCCGAAACGATAAACTCGCCTGCATTGACCCTGAAGGAGACTCCGTGCTGTATTACCTCACCCTACCCCGCCAAAACCCCGGCCCTCTCGTAGAGCTGCCTAATGGGGAGTTGCTCGTAGGCTGCCGCGGGAATTACGCCGACGAAAAAGGCCTTCTCGTACACGCAGACCCCTATCGCGGCACCATTACCCGAACTGTGGAACTTACCACCAGCGTGTATCGCCTCGCCCGCTACGGCAGCGAAATCTACATGCTCACCGACTCAGGTGTGAGCCGCTACGACTGGCAAGGGGGGGCAGTGGATTATACTTTTCTCTCTCGCAGCCGCTTAGGGATACCGGCGCATGAGCTACTTTATGGCTTTGCCTACGACTCTACCTCTAACCAGTGGATCGTGGCAAACGCTAAAGCCGGCGGCGTGCGAGGCGAATTGATCTTCATAGAACCGACTGGGGCGCTCCGACGCCAACCTGTGGGCGTTTTCCCTTCCCGAATTTTGCGCTACCCATGAGTGAACCCCTACCGAAAAATGGCATTCTCGTAATAGGCACGGGCACCTTAGCGCGGTGGGCTGCTCAGCTCCTAGAGGCCGAAGGGGCGCTGGTATATGGCTTCGCTCCAACCCGAGAACATCCCGAAAGCGAACAAGACAACCTCTCCATCTTACCCCCCATCACCCGAGCGCGCATGTGGAAGCTCATCCGAAACCAAGAAGCAGATTATGTGATTGCCCTCACGGACCCCGCGGCTCGCGAGCGCATGGCCACCCAACTCTTTGAGAAAGTACAGCGCCCTGCTCGCTCTATCATCCATCCCAGCACCTTTTTAGCACCGACTGCGGAGCTCGGAGGGGGCGCCATAATCTTCCCCTTCGTGGTAATTGGAATTTCCGCCAAAGTAGGTGGGTATGTTCTCGTAGAGAGCCACACCTACATCGGTGCGGGTACGCAGATTGAAGACTTTGTCAACATCGGCAGTGGCTGCCAAATCGGAGAAAACTGCTTTATCAGCTCTTATAGCTGGATTGGGCGCGGCGCTATCCTCCAAGAAGGAATCCGCATTGGGAAAGGTGCCCATATCCGCCCGGGCGCAGTCGTACGAGAAAACATCAAACCCGGCGAAATCTATGGCGACTGAACCTTTACGGGCGCTCCTGTCGGTATGGCACAAAGAAGCTGTGGTGCCCTTAGCGCAGCGTATCCATGCGCTGGGGGGGGAGCTTTGGGCTTCGGCAGGCACTGCGCACTTCCTACAAACGCAAGCTAACCTACCCGTACGCAGCGTAGAGGAACTCACGGGCTTTGGGGAGCTTTTAGGCGGAAGGGTAAAGACCTTGCATCCTGCCATCTTTGCCGGGCTGCTCGCTCGCCCTGAAGACCCCCTCCCCGCCCACATACCCCGCTGGAACCTCGTCGCAGTAGAACTCTACCCATTTGACCGCAACGCCGAAAACTGGGTAGAACTGATTGACATAGGCGGCGTGAGCCTACTCCGTGCAGCTGCGAAAAACTTCGCTGCGGTGTGGGCAGTACCAGGACCCGATAGCTATGAACCTGCCCTGGCAGAACTTGATCAGTATGGCGGCTTACCACCTGAGCCAGTGCGCTTCGCCTACGCCGCAAAAGCCTTCCAGCACTGTGCTCGTTATGATTCCCAAATCGCAGGAGGCTTTTACGCCCAGCCGGAGGGGCAGTTGGTAGCTCCCCTCCGCTACGGCGAGAATCCCCATCAATCGGCCTTCTTTTTGGGGGCACTTCCACAAGCTATCGGGGGCAAGCCCCTCTCCTACAATAACCTCCTGGACCTGGAAGTGGGCCTACGCATTGTAAGCAGCTGGCCCAAACCCGCCTGCGCTATTCTCAAGCACACGCAGCCCTGTGGAGCAGCGTACGCAGACTGGCCGGAAGAAGCTTACCGGCGAGCCCTTGCCGCAGACCCCATAGCCGCTTATGGGGGGATTGTAGCTTGCAATTTCCCTATCACACGCGCATGGGCCGAGCAGACGAAAGGGCATTTTATAGAGGTTTTAGCGGCGCCGAGCTTTACGCCAGAGGCACTGGAATGGCTTCAAGCCCACAAGCAAGCAACCCTCGTACCTATCTCGCTTGCGCCTGCAGCGTGGGAGGTGCGTTCGGCTATAGGAGGTATCCTGTGGCAGCAGCCCCATCTCGCTGACGAACCTACTGAAGACTTAGACCTGCGCTGGGCTGCGCGCCTCCTCCGGGCTCTGTACTCTAACGCTATCGTGCTAGTAGCAGAAGGACAGCTTATCGCTGCGGCCAGCGGCTGTACCTCCCGCATAGAAGCGGTACGCTTAGCTGTAGAACGAGCTAAACAAACGCCATGGCCCTCAGAAAAGCTCCTTCTGGCCAGCGATGGGTTCTTCCCTTTTACGGATAGCTTAGAGCTTATCCAGGAGGCCGGCATACGCCGTGTAGCCGTACCCCCTGGCGGCAAACGACAACCTGAAATAGAAGCATTCGCCCAAAAACGCGATATTTGCCTGACCTTTTTGGCTTACCGACACTTTCGGCACTAACCTATGTTCGGACCACTTCTACGCCAAGATATTGCCATAGACCTCGGCACCGCCAATACTATCATCATGGTGGATGGCGAAGTCGTAATTGACGAGCCCTCTATTGTCGCCATTGACCAGACCAAAAACCGGGTTATCGCTGTCGGCCAAGAGGCCCTGCACATGCATGAGAAGACCCACAAAAACATTCGCACCGTGCGGCCGTTGAGAGGGGGGGTGATTGCGGATTTTGCGATGGCGGAAGCGATGATACGGGGCTTTTTGGCAAAGATACCCGGCAGTCGCCGTCTGCTTAAACCCAACCTCCGCCTGATGGTATGTATTCCCAGCGGCATCACTGAGGTAGAAGAGCGAGCTGTACGCGACTCTGCTGAGCGAGCTGGCGCCCGTGAAGTGTATCTCATCCATGAGCCCATGGCCGCCGCCCTCGGCATGAACCTAGAAGTAGAAGCCCCAAAGGGTAATATGATCATTGACATCGGTGGCGGCACCACCGAGATCGCTGTGATCACCCTCGGCGGCATCGTATGCGACCGTAGCATTCGCATCGCCGGCGATGAGCTTAACGCCGACATCGTGGAGTACATCCGCCGCCAACATAACCTTCACATTGGCGAAAAAACCGCTGAGAAAATTAAGATTGATATCGGTGCTGCTTTGTCTAACATCCCCGATCCCCCACCCAATAGAAACGTATCTGGCCGCGACATCATGACCGGCACTCCCCGAACTCTCTCTGTTTCTTATCGAGAGGTTGTAAATGCCATTGACAAGTCAATCTCCAAGATCCTGGAAGGGGTCCTGCAAGCACTTAGTGCGACGCCTCCTGAGGTAGCGGCTGACCTCGTAGAGCAGGGCATCCACATGGCAGGGGGAGGGGCCCTTCTTCGGGGATTAGACCAGCGCGTCTCGCAGCAAACCAATTTACCTGTGCGCATAGCCGATGATCCCCTTCGCGCTATCGCAAAAGGTACTAGCTTCGCGTTGCAGAACCTCCATAAGTTCCAGTTTCTCTTCATCAAAAGCTGAAAGGAGCTATGCTCTACCGTGGGGGTCAGCCAAGCCTGAGTTTGCGCGGGTGCGGGAGCTGAAGTGGCTGAACTTAATCTTTCGGGTTCCCCTGCTGTGGGTACTGGCCCAAGGAGTGTCCTTGTATCTATACATTATCTCAACGCCGGCGCCAAGCGAGACCGTAAAGCGTTGGAGTACAGACCTAAGCGCAGCTGCGCACGGGCTTCTTCAGTGGATACGCCGACCTTTTACGGCGATGGCAGAAGTAGAGCAGCTCCAGCAGCTCAATACCGACTTGCTTGAAGCTCTAAGCGAGCTGAGTCAGCCACAGGGGCCCGCTGATGGCTCTATAGGCGCTTGGGGTACATTTGAGGCCTTACAAGGGTACCAGCTCGTACCGGCTCGAGCCCTATACCAGACCCTATATTTGCGCTCCAACTACCTCCTCCTGGATAAGGGGGGCCGAGATGGGCTTTACCCGGGCTTAGGGGTAATTTCCCCCATGGGCGCCGTAGGTCTCATCGCAGAAACCACTGCCACCTATAGTATGGTCTATAGCCTTTTTCACAGAGATGTACATATCGCTCTATACCTACCGAAACAGGGCGCCATGGGGCTCTCTTCGTGGGGAGGAACGACCTTCAACCGACTAAAGCTAGAGTATGTGCCCCTCTACATACCCGTAGAAGTAGGAGAAGAGGTCTGGACCGCTCCAAATGCTACTCTTTTCCCTAAAGGCATCCGTGTAGGAAAGGTCAGCCAAGTAAAAACCGACTTCACTGGGGGATTTTACAGCATAGAGGTGCAAACGTATACAGACTGGCATCGTTTAGGACCTCTCTATGTGCTACGCCCGCATTCACCTATTGTCCCGCCTACCCCATGAAAGGCGCTTGGCAGATAGGGCTCTTAGCGACTCTTCTCTTGCTAGTGGAGGGGACCCTCGTACCGCTGGTAGGTTTTCCTGAGCTCGCTTGGCCTATCCCCTCCGTCATTTTTTGGATTATGCTGCCTTTTCAGTGGGGCGACCGCTTGGGGCTACTGCTGGCGATTGGCTTCGGACTAAGTTTAGATATGCTTTTCCCCCCCATTGGGCTGCATACCTTTTGTGGGCTATGGGTATGGGGCCTTCGCAAAGCCTGGCTGCGCATGCTAAACCCCAACCTCCCCTCAGAATGGGAAGCCTCCTTTACCCCCACGGTCTTTCAGCCAGGAGAATTCTTCATTTATGCTTTTCCACTCACCCTATGGCATCACCTGTGGTACTTCGGCCTCGGGCGCTGGACCCTCAGCAGCGCTATCCTGCTTTTCAGTACCCTCAGCGCCACCTACACATTTCTATGGGAATGGATTATATTTGAACTTTTCCTCCGAAAGCGCCATGCGTGAGGCTCGCTATCCTGAACGCACCTTCTACTGGAATGCCCTTCTTGTGCTAAGCGCCCTCCTTCTAGTAGGTCGCTTAGCCCAGCTACAACTCTTTTCGGGCGAAAGCCGACGCCAGGCCGAACTCAATACCGTGCGCCGCGTAGAAGTAGTGCCTCCGCGCGGAGTTTTACGCGACAGAAAGGAACGCTTATGGGTCTCCAATGTGCCCTACTTCAACCTCTTCCTCACCCCCAAAGAAGCCCAAGGATTGGACACGATAGACCTAGCGCGCCTGCTAGAGGTATCGCCAGAATGGTTTCGGCAGCGCATACAGCAAGCCCGACAGTATAGCACCGCTAAACCTAGCCTAATAGTGCGATATGTGGCCTTCCCCCGCTATGCTGCTCTGATGGAAAACACTTGGCGACAAACCGGCTTCTCGGCACAAGTGCTCCATCGTCGCCATTATCTCTACCCTATCGGCGCTCACTTCTTAGGCTACCTCAGTGAAGTCACCCCTAAAGAAATCGCCGACTCCGAGGGGAAATATACCCTCGGTAACCTCATTGGGCGTTCGGGCTTAGAACGCCAGTACGAGAACCTTATCGCTGGCCGAAAGGGGTATCGCTTCATCGTAGTAGATGCCATGGGTCGCGAGCTCTACGCCTACGAGCAAGGCCGGCATGATATTCCTCCTGTACGCGGCTCAGACCTTGTACTCACAGTAGATGCTGAGCTGCAGCAGTTTGCCGAAAGCCTCTTCACTGGTAAAAGTGGGGCCTTAGTGGCTATTGAGCCGGCCACCGGCGAGATCCTGTGTGCCGTGAGCGCTCCTGCGTATGACCCTAACCTCTTCTCCGGCGAAAGAGCCCAACAAAACTGGCAGACTTTACACAGCATGCCGAGGTTGCCTCTGTACAACCGATTCTCCCAGGGTATGTACCCCCCCGGTTCCACCTTCAAGCTCCTCAATGCCCTAATCGCCTTACAAGAAAGCACCCTTACCCCTGAAGTTGCCTACCCGTGTGCCATGGGCTACATCCGCAATGGAGGAAAGCCCGCCTGCCACGCCCACCCCAGCCCTCTCAACCTTATTGGAGCTATCCAGCACTCCTGCAACGCCTATTTTGCCTCGGTCTATACCGACCTACTCCACCACAGCAAATATCCCAGAGTGGATATTGCCTACGAGATTTGGCGCGATTACCTATTGTATTTTGGCGTAGGACGGCGTCTCGGCATAGATATTCCCTCCGAAAAGCCGGGTAACCTCCCCTCCAAAGCCTACTACGACCGCTACTACAGAGCGGGCCGTTGGAATGCCTATACCACCATCAGCAATAGCATCGGTCAAGGCGAGATCCTCATGACCCCCCTCCAAATGGCCAATGTCATGTGCATTATTGCTAACCGAGGCTATTATGTGCAGCCGCACTTCCTCCGCTACATCTACCGACAACCCAGCCGGCAGGTTAGCTACTTTGATACCATCCGAGTTCCCATAGCGGCAGAGCATTTTGAGCGCATAATCCAAGGCATGCGCTTGGCGGTAGAAGCGGGTACAGGCTACACGGCCTACGTGCCTGGAATGGATCTATGCGGCAAAACCGGTACAGCCCAAAACCCCCATGGACAAGACCACTCGGTTTTCGTGGGGTTTGCGCCGTGGGACTCCCCCAAAATCGCTATCGCCGTAATCGTAGAAAATGCCGGCTGGGGAGCCTCTTGGGCCGCTCCCATCGCAAGCCTCGTAGTTGAAAAATACCTCACCGGCACCATCTCTCGCCCCCACCTCCTCAAATACATCCAAGAAACCCGCCTCATCCCGCAGTAACATGCACACTAAGCCCCTTCGCCTGCATATTACGACCTTAGGCTGCAGCAAAAACCTCTTTGACTCCGAACGGCTCGCAGCTGCTCTTTCGGAACGGTATACCTTGAGCCACTCTACGGAACTGGCCTTGGCCGATATAGTGATACTCAATACCTGTGGCTTCATTGACCGGGCCAAAAAAGAATCCGTAGACGCCATCCTCAGCTATGCAGAAGCTCGCAAAGCCGGACACATCCAGCGACTGTATGTGGTAGGCTGCTTAGTCGGGCGCGACCGCCCCACCCTCCACGCCGAACTCTCCGAAGTAGACGGCTTCTACACCCAAGCTGAATTTGACCAGCTTATCACGCACCTCCAGGGCGATCTACGCCGCTACCTCCTGGGCGAAAGGAAGCGTATCGGCTACCCCCACCACGCCTACCTCAAGATCTCCGAAGGCTGTAACCGCAAATGCAGCTTTTGCGCCATACCGCTTATGCGGGGCACTCACATCTCTCGCCCCATAGAAGCCCTCTTAGACGAAGCCCGACGCCTGATTGATGAGGGGGTCCGGGAAATGAGCCTAATCGCCCAAGACCTCACCTACTACGGCATGGATCTCTACGGCAAACGGCGCTTGGCTGACCTCTTGGAAAAACTAGTAGCCCTACCCGACATAGGCTGGATACGCCTCCACTATGCCTACCCCGCTGGCTTCCCCACCGAGATCTTGCCCATTATCCGCGACGCCAAGCCCATCTGCAAGTACTTAGACATGCCGCTCCAGCATATTTCAGACAGCATTTTGCGGCGTATGCGAAGGGGGCTTACCCGGAGCCGTACCGAAGCCCTCCTACATACCATCCGAGAAACCGTACCTGGTATCGTACTGCGCTCTACCTTCATCGTAGGCTTTCCCGGAGAGACTGAAGAAGATTTTGAAGCCCTTCTAAACTTTCTGCAGACCTACCGAATTGAGCGAGTGGGAGCCTTTCTGTACTCGCACGAAGAAGGAACCCACAGCTACCAGTACACCGATGATGTGCCCCCCCGCACCAAAAAACAGCGGTATCGCCGTCTCATGACCCTCCAACAAGCCCTCTCTTACGAATGGAATCAAAAGCAAATCGGTCAAACCCTCCCCTGCCTCATTGATGAGCGGCAAGGGGAAATAGCTATCGGCCGAACCCCCTACGATGCCTTAGAAGTAGATAACCTCGTCTATGTCCGTGACCCTGCGCATCGCCTGCACCCAGGCCATACCTACCCTGTACGGGTGGTGGATGCTACTGAGTACGACCTTTGGGCAGAACAACCCGTGTAGCCTACAATGGATCTACTCGCCCGAAGCCACAGAAGTTTGGATCGTATTTGAGCCAGGTGCCTTCATACAGGGACCTACGGGATGTTACGCCCACTACGAGGTGGAACTCATTGTACGGGACTCAGTGCAAGTGTATGGGCGGCTCCTGCGGCGCCTTACGCTTCTCAGCACTTCAGAAGAAGTGCCTCTCCAGCCCAATATTTTGCAGGCTCGCTGGCCAAAACTTCCCGTGGGCGTCAAGTGGGAAGTGGTAATCTGGGACTTAGAGCAAAGACAAGCGCACTTTCGCCAGGGACACCTTAGTGCGCAGGCTTGGCAAGCGAATTTCTTTCGGGTAGGGGCTGGCTACACGACTGACCAGCTCGGTGCAGAACAATTGTGGCTGTATCGGGCCGCTCCGGGTATCTACCTCGGCCAGGCCGCTTTATACCAAGCCGAATCCTCCCTCCCCGAACTTACCCGATACCTCTCCCTCCAGGAAAAGCGCTTTAGCGTGCGTGCTACGGCGGGCATAGATACCCTTCGTCTCTTATGGCAGCAAGAAGACCTACCCCCCGGTAGATATCTCATCGGACTCTACCTCTACCAGGGCGAAGAGCCCCGCTACCAGGCCTTTTATCCCGTGCGGCGGAGATAACAGAGCCTCCGAACGGGACGAGGAGGCGTCCCCTCCAGCGAAAAAACCACCAACTCGCTCGTCGCTAACTCCACATTTTCTCCGCTCCATCGGCTCGCTAACTCACTCCAAAGGGGATTGTGCCCCACCAAAGCTACCGCACTACACTGCTGCGGCAAGCTATCCAAGGCGAAGTAGATTGCCTGCGCCTCTTCCTCATAAAAGCCCATGTGAGGTTGCACCGCCGTATGGGGCAGCGAACTCACCTGGGCTACAAGGTGGGCTGTATGCCACGCCCGCAGCGCCGGACTGGTCAAGATAAGGTCGGGGCGATAGCCCTCTTTTAGAAGGGCTTGGGCTTGGGAGAGGGCCTCGCGAATGCCTCGTTCGCTGAGCGGCCGATTGAAGTCAGAAACCCCAAGGGGCGACCAATCGGATTTGCCGTGCCGCATCAGAATCACCACCCGCATGCCCACCAAAAACGGAAAAATTGCACAATCCCTTGCCGTTCTATACGCCCGACATATGCCCCCTCGGGTAAGTGAGCTACTGAAACCTCTACCCCCTCCGTTCGCAGAATCTGACGCCCTAAGGCATCGTAGAGGCTTATGGTACAGGGATCAGGGCTATGGATTCGGAGCACACTCCCCTCTACGGACCAATGCAGAGGCAGCTGAGAGACAGAAGGTAAGGCAGCCACAGCCGCACAAGCCTCTGCTGGAGCCAGCGTCCGTCCCCGCCTTACGTGGTTTTCTTCACTGATGAGCGCAGGGCCTGCCTGAATAAGAAAATCTCGCATACGAGCCGCCTGTTGGGGCGTAAAGACCTCCATACACGAGTCATCCACATAGCCCATAAGGTTATCTAGGGGGTCAGGGCGGTCGGTAGGAGTTTCGGAGCAGGTATTAGGAACCGGGCTCGGACAGCCATAATGGGGACGGGCCTGAGGCGGCGTATCGCAAATTTCATCCCCCTCGGTAGCGCAGGTCTGTGGAGTCATTCCCACGCAGCCCCCTTCAAAGGGATGATACAAGCTAAATACATGCCCCATCTCATGCACTGCGGTGCGGCCCCAGTCATAGGGTACTTGAGCGCCATCCCGATCACCCACTACAGATGCAACCAGTACAACGCCCGCCACCCCCTCCGTATCCCTAAGCGCACGTGCATACCCAATCGTATTCAGTACCATGCGATTCACCACCCAAATATTGACGAAGCTATCGGGAGGCCACTGGATGAGGTTTTTGAGGGTGTTCTCTTCCGAAGTCCAGTCATGATTCGCATAAGGGGAAAGCGTACGGGTAACGCCGCACGTGGGCTCCCCTTGCGGACCGTAGCGGGGCAAGTAAAACTGTATTTTGGCTTGGGCAAAGTCGCGATTCAAAGCGCGCATTTGGCTGGCAATGCGCAAGTCCGATAGCCACCCACTGGAATCTTGGGCAATGAGGTGAAATACTACGGGTACCCATAGGGTGTCGGTTTGGCTTTGACGAGGCTGGAAAGCTACGGCAGACTGCTTTACTCGCAAAAACGCCTTATCTACCGGACACGCACGCTGCCCAAAAAGGAGCGATACTACCCCCAAAAAAAACATAAACTCAGCCTTAGAGCCATCGCTTCCACCGAAAGTACCATAAAGTTATCACCGAAGACGCAATAATCACAAACCATGCAAAGGCATAGCCCCATTCCCAGTCCAGCTCGGGCATGAATCGGAAATTCATCCCGTACACGCTTGCTATCAGCGTGGGCGGCATAAAGGCCACTGTGATAACAGTGAAGATTTTGATGATGCGGTTCTGCTCTAAGTTGATGAGGCTAAGGATGGTGTTTTGAATAGACTCCAAGCGTTGGAAGCTAAAATTGGTATGGTCAATGAGGGAAGAGATGTCTTTTAGGAGCACGCGCACGATTTCACGCGGGGTATCGGTAAGCCTTTCGGAGCGGATCATGAGAGAGAGTACCCGCTGGATGTCAAAAAGCCCTTCCCGCAAGCGGATGATGAACTCTTGTAGGGTTTGAGTTTGGAGGATGATGCGCTGGCGCTCGGCGAAGCCGGCTTCCCGCAGCTCCGTGGAGAGCCGATAGATGTACTGAGAGATGAGCTCAATGTTATCGGCGTCGGTATCTACGACTTGACTGAAGATAGCAAGGAGTAAGCGCAAAGCCGAATCAGCCAATTCGGGATTGGACTTGAGTTTGCGCACGAGGTCCTGAAAGACCCGACTTTCGGTTTGCCGATAGGTAAAGAGTCGGTTTTCGTTAGCTGCCCAGATGAGGCTTACGCTTTGCTCATTGAGCTGGAGCCCTTCTTCTTCATCCAGTCGGAGGATTTCAATGAGGCGCAGGATGATGCGAGTTTGGCCCTCTTCTTCGTGGTAGCGGGAACTGGCTTCTATTTCACCCTGCTCTTGTTTGGTAGGGAAGCGTATGCCAAAGTGAGCTTCTAGAGCTTGTAGGCGTTCCCGCTCAATCCCGCAGGCATCAATCCAGAGAGCTTTTTCCAGCTCGGAGAGGGGCAGAGGCTCGTGATTTTCCCATCGGTGCTGGAGGTAGGGTCTGAAAAGATAGGCTCGGAGCATTCGGCAAAGTTAACGGGGGAAGGGCAGGGCGAGGAAAGCAAAGAGGGCTTTGAGCTGGGGTTCTACGGGTAAAAGGCCGTCATTGACGATGAGGTACTGGGCGAAAGGGAGCTTTTGCCATTCGGGCCATTGGCTACGCAGGCGCTCTCGGATTGCCGAGAGATCCAGCCCATCTCGCTGGGAGATACGCTGAAGGCGCACTTGCAGGGGCGCATACACCAGTACAAGGGCATCTAGCCCCCGATAGGCGCCAGCTTCTACGGTGAGAGCGGCTTCTTTGAAGAGGGCGGGATAACCCTCCTGGGTACGCATGAGCACCCACTGCTGAAAGTCTTGCAGGGTTCGGGGGTGTACTAGGGCATTCAGACGAGCACGCCGCTGCGGCTGCGCAAAAATTACCGACGCCAAGTACGCTCGGTTGAGCTGCTCACCTGTATACGCCTCAGGCCCAAACTCTGCGAGGATGGCCGCTCGTAGCTCTGCATCGCCTTCCATGAGGGCTTTCGCCCGCAGGTCGGCCTGATAAGCAGGATACCCAGCCTCTTCTATGAGGCGCAAAATATAACTTTTGCCCGCACCGATCCCACCGGTCATCCCCACCAGTCTCGGACGCTGCAACGGCATCAGTATATTCGGGCAAAATTTAGGTAAGCTGGCACTACTTCCACCTGCCGAATAAACGAGGGATAGCGCACAAGCTCCGGATAGACCACCGTATCGCTGGCCAAGACCTTATCCATGCGCAATACAAGTTCAAAATCTTCCGGCTGGTAGGCGCCCAACTGGCTTTCTGGCACCCAGAAGCGCACTTCCACTCGGGCAGGGTTGAGAAGCACTTTGTACCCCCGCACCCCCTCTAGACGGGGCGCAAGGGACACACTCGCAAAAACAAACCGATCCACATTCGCCTCTACCCAAAGAGTCTCAGGGTAGATATACCACTTAGGGGGAAGGGGCACCGAATAGACCCGCTTGCCTCTTCGCGCCACTAAGGAAACTTCCCAGGAAGGGGGAGAGAAATCCCGAACCACCCAAAGAGTATCTTGAAGCCAGCGGGGAGGTTCTACAAAATCGGTTCCTTCCGGCAGCACCCAATGCAATTTAGGGTGATAGACTTCTCGGCGCAATTCCTCGCAGACAGAACCCACAGGAGGCCAAGACACGCTAAGTTCAGTAGGTGCCTGTGGCGGCGCAAAACAATATCGCGCCAACGAGAGCGTATCCGGCGGCTGCCATAAAAAAAGCGCATACGCAGGACCTTCTATCTGGACATCTACAGACCGCACAGTGCCCCCCTGTATCGCTAGATGTACACTCTTACGCACCTGATAGCGTTGATCTAGCTTGACAAGCAGCCAGAGCAGGCAGGCGCACAGGAGCGAAAGCCCATACAGGCCCCACCTCATGACTTATCGGGCGGCTGAGCGTAGGAACGAACAGCCGCTTTCTCTATGCGCAGTTTTACATTCTTATCCACTTCTAAGAGGAGGGTATCCCCCTCCAGCGCTACAATCTCCCCATGAATGCCTGAAGAAGTAATAACTTTATCGCCTTTTTTGAGCGAGTCGCGAAAAGCTTGCTCACGCTTCTGCTGACGCCGCTGTGGCAAGATGAGAAAAAAGTAGAACACTACAAAAATACCCACCAGGAAAAGCAGCTGGATGAGCATAGGACCTGGACCGGGGCCCGCTGCAGGGGCTCCCCCATCTAACCAAATTACCGAACGCATGGGAACTTACTGCTTGGCTGGGATTACTTCGCCGCGAAAGCGCAAAAGGTGAGAAGGAGGATCGGTATTAGCAAAGACCGTCACCGTCTTCATCTGCTCGCCGGAGCGCCCCTGAGAGTCAAATATGACTTCTACAAAGCCTTCACCGCCAGGGGGAATGGGTTCTTTTGTCCAGTTCGGCGCAGTACATCCGCACGAAGGCTTCACATCCGTCAAGCGCAGGGGCACCGTGCCGGGGTTTTTTACCTTGAAGCGGTACTGCACTTTCTCGCCCTCCCGGATTTTACCGAAATCATGCTCCATCTTATCAAATTCAATTTTGGCGGTGGGCTCTGGGGCTTGGGCGACCGCCACGGCCTGACTAGAAGGCCCTGCTTGCCCTTGGGGAGAGGAGGACGAAGACTTCCCTTGCTCTTCCTTCGCTACGGGGGCGCAGGCTATCCACAGCACCCCTACTATTCCCACGATGAGTTTGCGCATAAGTATCGCAAAGGTACAGATTTCCCGCTAAGTGGTAGTGCTGCGCACCTCGCCCAGCAGGCCTTCAATCTCTAAAAGGAGCTGCTCAGCCCGCTTATACTCATCGGGACGAAGGCCACTTTCCATGAAGGCTTTCTGTCTAATTTGCTCGTAGGTAGAAGGGGGTTGATCACCGGAGACCTTACTTCTAAGGGTATTCCAGTACCCCTCCAGCTTTTGGCGAAGGCGCCTACGGGTATTAGCCCCACTATCTGGTGCTACCAAGATGCCTACGACAGTGCCCACCGCTACCCCGGCGAGAAAGGCCCAAAAGGCTCCACTACCGCGCGAATCGCTCATACTGGCAAATGTACGACAAAAGCTTGCCAGCCTTCTCGCTTGAGACGATCGCGCAGGCGTTCGGCCCCCTTCCGGTCAGAGGCTCCCCCTACAAGCACCCGATAGAGATTTTGCCCTCGCAGCGAAACCCGCCACAAAAAAGCGGATTCCTTGAGTTCCTTCTGTGCATTCTGCGCGAGGGTACGGGCGTTCTGCAACTCACTGAAAGCGCCTATTTGTACGGCGTACGGTTTGGGCTGGATAGGGCGCCCTTGCAGGTCAAAAAAGTTTGCTTGCGGCGCAGGGGGAGGAGGGCTCTCGGGTACTTGTGTAACCTCCAAACGCACTGCTGTCACGCCCTTCGCTAAAAAGCCGAGCTCTCGGGCCGCTCGCTCTGAGAGGTCTATCACCCGTCCAGCCTTATGAGGGCCGCGGTCGTTTATCCGTACGATGACAGATCGCCCGCTGGAGAGCTCCGTCACCCGCACATACGTCCCAAACGGTAGGGTCTTATGCGCAGCGGTGAGGGAATTTTTATCGTACTTTTCTCCAGAGGCGGTGCGCCTACCTTGAAAGCTAGCTGCATAATAGGAGGCTTCCCCCTCTTCTACATAGCCCATCTGCGCACTCAATACGAAGGGGAGGAGCCCAAGTCGCCATCCCCTCAACCGAAGCCAGCCCCCCAGAACGCTCATCCGGCCAAACAGTCCCGCACGCCTACCCACCGAAATCGCTTCACGATAAAGCTCGCATCTACGAAAGAAGCGTTCCCGGCGGGATTCCCCCCTGTGCCATGGAAGTCCGAGAAAGCCACACTCTGATTGATAAACACCTGCCCCTGGAAGTTGAAGCTCACAGGCACGGCAGCTTCTGCGAGGAGGCACGCCGCCTCTCGCTTAAACTCGGGGTCGGCGGTGTAGATAGCGCAGGAGAGCATCCCTTTCTCTCGGGCTATCTGGTACAGGGCCTCCAGGCCTACTCTGGCACTCTCTACGGGCACGAGGAGCAGACGCGGCCCGAAGTGTTCGGTGTGCGCAGCCGGAGCGTCAGCTCCAGACAGCTCCGCCACGATAGGCGTAAGTGTACGCGCCTGTGGATACTGCGGATGGGCATAGGCCGCAGCGCTACGACGCACCTGCACTTGCGCCTCTAGCGTGTGAATCCTTTCAGCCACAGAGTCATTCTGTAAAGCACCCAGTATCGCCGGAGCGGCCTTTGGATGACCAGCCAGCTCCTCAATAGCCTGCTGGAGAACCTGGGCTACCTCCGCATAGGAGAGCATCCCCGTAGCCGTGCGAACCCCCTCCTTGGGAATATACACATTCTGCGGCGCGGTGCACATCTGCCCACTGTACAAGCTAGCGGAAAAAGCTAGGTTTTTCGCTACGGCTCCGAGATCTTCTACGCTCTCTATGAGTACCGAGTTGACACCGGCCTTTTCCAGAAAAGTCACCTTGCCTGAAAGGGATTCCAAATACGCCCCAAATTCACTACCGCCTGTGTAATCAATAATGCGCACATAGGGATGCTCTGCGAGTTGGCGAGTTACGGGAGCTGCCACGCTATCTACGATGAGCTGTACGATAGTAGGCGGGAGGTCATACTCAGCCAAAAGCTCCTGCAAAATCGCCACTACGACAGCGATCGGATAAATGGCCCGAGGATGCGGTTTGATCAGCACAGGGCTACCTACGGCGAGACTGGCATACAGGCCAGGTAAGACATTCCAAACTGGAAAAGTAGAAACTCCAATGTGTAGGGATATGCCTTCGGGCTGAGGGGAAAAGTACTTATCTACGACGGCACGGGTGCGGCCGAGGTCTTTTTCCCAGCGGACTTTTTCGGGGATATGGCTCAGCTCCTCATACGCTACGGCGAGGGCTTCTACGGCTCGGTCGGCGGCGTGTGGGCCAGAGGCTTGAAAGGCCATCATCCAAGCCTGGCCCGTAGTGTGCATGGTCGCGTGTGCCACTTCAAAGAAGCGGTGCGAAAAGCGCTCTACCGACTCCATAAGCAGACCTATACGCTCCGACCACGGCACCCACCGCCACACCGCAAGGGCTTCTCGGGCGGCTTCAATGGCTTCAGATACCTCGGTCTGGGGATACGATAAACCTAAGGGCTCTCGCGTATAAGGCGAAACTTCATCCGAAATCAACCATCGGCGGGCAGGCTGGCGTAACCTATCAAAAGGGCGCCCCAACTGTGCCTTAAAATCCCCCTCTCCCTGCGCAGCAGCAGCCTCGGGATACGCTCGCTGGTCCTCCGGGTAGGCATACCAGTAAGTACGCTTATGCCAAGCTGTACGGGCCTCCTCTAACCGAGTCCGATGCTTTTCCCAGAGCTCGGCTCGCCTCGGGTGGGTCGTGTAAATTTCCATGTAGCAAAGGTAGCCAATCTATCGCACCAGCGTAACCGTACCTGCCCGCACCAGCCCCCGAAACCGAATCACAAATACGTAAGCCCCTTCCGAAGCCTGCCCGCCCTGAGCTACGCGCCCATCCCATTCAAATGGAGCCACCGTGCTGCGATAGAGCTCCTTGCCCCAG
>CALKJV010000023.1 GCA_937995505.1 uncultured Bacteroidia bacterium
AAATCCCTCCAGCTTTCGCTCGTGCCTGCTCCGGATATTCTGGCTTGGGCGGGGGCTCATCGCCTACCCCATCAGACGCTTATTGGCTTCGCCTTGGAGGAACCCGACGGCCTCTCCGAAGCCCAACGCAAGCTCCAACGAAAAAACGCCGATTGGCTTGCCTTCAACCCCATTACCCCGCACACCGGCATGCAAGCCCCTACCAATAGCCTCACCCTCCTGAGCCGATGGGGTCATCACCATACCCTGCCGCTCGCCTCAAAAACCGATATTGCCCGCGCTATGCTTATATTTATCGCTAATGCGATGGCTCAGCCTTCTGCTCCTTAGCCTCCTCGGGGCCCAGGAGCTCCTGCCTGTAGTCAATATTCAAGCGCCAGGTATCCAAGGTATCGACCGAACCCTCTTGCAGCAGCTACAGCGCGACATTACCCAGTACCTCAGCACAAACCGCTTTTCAGAGGATGTTTTCGCCCCCAATGAACGCATCAAGTGCCTCATCAATATCGTCATCACAGGCTTGCCAAGTCCCACGCGCTTTGAAGGAACTATGCAGGTGCAAGCCATCCGCCCTGTCTACATGAGCACCTACGAGACCTTGACCTTTAACTTCAATGACCCAGACTTCCGCATTGAGTACAGCGCTACCCAGACTTTGCAATTTTCAGAAAACACCTACCTGGATAACCTCACTGCGCTCCTGAACTTTTACGCGTACATGATTTTAGGGTCAGATTATGATAGCTTTGGGCCAGAAGCTGGCATTCCTTTCTTCCAAAAGGCCCAGCAGATGCTCAACCTGGCCGCAGCCAATAGCGCCGAACCGGGCTGGCAGCCCGGCGGAAACTTCCTTCGCTCACGCTACTGGCTCTTAGAAAACCTCCTCAACAGTAGCTACAAAGCCTACCACACCCTCATGTACCGATACCACAGAGACGGGTTAGATAAAATGTACAAAGACCCAACCGCAGCCCGAGAAGTACTCTTAGAAGTACTTCAAGGCATGGTAAAGTTTAGCCAAGAGAATCCCAATAGCACCCTTATCCGTTTATTTGTAGACACCAAAAGCACAGAGCTCATGCAGATCTTTCGGAAATCTACCCCAGAGCAGAAGCAGCGCTTTGTAGCAGCGATGCGACTTTTAGACCCCAATAACCTCAGTGTATACGAGAACCTCCTTCAAGAAGAGAGCAAGTGAAGCCGCGGCGGCTTTTTCTGGTAGGCCCGCCCGCTGCGGGAAAGAGCACCTTAGCGCGCCGCTGGGCCCGTAGCTTAGGGGTGCCCCATATAGATACGGATGCCGAAATAGAACGCCGCTCAGGTAGATCCATTGCGGCACTTTTCGCAGAGGGGGAAAAAACCTTTCGCCAGTGGGAGCGAGAAGTCATACAAGCTCTCCTGCAAGAAGGCTTCATGGGCATTTGGGCGCTGGGGGGAGGTACGCTTACGCAAGCAGAGCTGAGCGAACGTCTGCGCCGCGAAGGCTACCTTTTATGGATAGATCCGCCGCTAAGCTGGATTTTGCATCGGCTCCAGCACGCAAACTCTGTTCGGCCCTTGCTCCAAGCCCGCCCCCAGGAAGAATGGAGGGCTTTGCTGGAGAGTCGCCGACAATTTTATCGGATAGCCGATCTCCATTGGGACCCAACTCGTGTGGCCGAATCTCTCGTGCGAGCCTGGGCCGCCCGCCAGCTCAACCGAATTGCCGATATACCCTTCGCCAGTACTGAATGTCTAGGCGAGGGAGCCGATACCGCAGCTGCCTCCAATACCGCTCTACCTCCAGAGCCGAAAAGCCATAGCGCTGCGCCGCCGCTTCTACCCAGTCAGGAGTAATACACATCCTACGCCAAGCCCGAGTAAGCCTCACGGCCACTTGGCGGGTACGCGCCCACCAAACCGCAAACACCACGGTTCGGCCTGTGGCATTCTGCACCAACTCAGCTACATCCAAGCTATAGGGATAAATAGATCGGCGGCGCAAGGCCGCCTCACCTATCCAAAGCTGACCTGAAGGGCGGGGCTTGGGCGCTGTACCTACTTCCCAGATTGGTAAAAGCCCCTTCTGCATGGCCCACCGCACTAAGGCCACCGAAGAGGTAGAACGCGCATCCACCTGCAAATACTGCCAAGTATGGGGCGGGTCTGTCCCTAATAGCAAGACGCTCCCGACAGGCCCATTTGCGCCTATACCCCAAGGAAGGAGATACCCCGGCCCCCGAGGTATCGCCGCTAAGGGCAAAAGAAAAGCCTCCCAGCTGCCGGCTTGCCAAGCGGCCGTACCGAGCCGAGGATGAGAAAAAAGGGTGTACTCCAGCCCCTGCTGCTGTAGAGCCCGCTGGTAGGGATAGGCATTCAGAAAGTCAAAAAGGCCAATCCGCATCTACAGCCAAAGCTCGCAGATAGATTCCCCCTCCTGTAGAACGCACGAGCCAGCTCAGCTGCCCACGCCGATGATGAAAGGTCCACTGCTCCGCTAAGGGATAGCCAAAGAGCGTGCACAGCAGGGCCCGAAGCAGCTGCCCATGGGTAACCACCAATACGCTCCCAGAAGGATACAACGCACTTAGGAGACGGAGGCCTTCTTGGGCTCTATCCAAAAGGGCGCGCAAGCTCTCCCCCTCTGGCGCGGCTGCCTCTAAGCGACTGGCTTCCCACTGGGCTTGCAAGGCTTGTAGGTCGGATTTGTAGGTCTCGTAGGGGTGCCCATCCCAGCGCCCCCAGCTCATCTCTTGAAAGTGGGGCAGTTGGAGCGCTGGCAAGCCCCTCTCCCAAAACGGTTGGGCAGTCTCCTGAGCTCGGCGGGCCGGACTGGAAACCACTACTTGAAAAGGCACCTCAGCTAAGGCGCTCGCCCACGCTTGTGCTTGCATCCGGCCCTCTTCAGATAGGAATACATCACACCGCTGGCCTAGAATGAGATTTCGCCCCTCTACTTCCCCATGTCGCAGCAAAAAAAGCTGCTGGCACATCAGGCCTGCGCCGAAAGTCGCTCTACCGGACGATACACAGAGTCCCGCTCTTGCGGCATATAGCCCGCACTGGTAATCAGATGCTCTAAGGCTTCGGTACTGAGGGTTGGGTGCGCTTCTGCCCCGGCCATGCTGTAAATTTTCGTCGTGTCATCAATCGTACCATCTAAATCATCTACCCCAAAAGCGAGGGCGAGC
>CALKJV010000024.1 GCA_937995505.1 uncultured Bacteroidia bacterium
GACGGTCTTCGCTCTGCAACCTTGGCCGAGGTTCTTTCGTAAGTGCTGTAAAGATGTTTTGAGAGAGGCTCTTTGGGTTCTTTACCGCACGCTCTTGGAAAAAAGATCTTCCACGGATAGCTCTTTATGCAAGCCCAGCCAGAGGCCCCCGACAGGGGGCCTTTTGGTTTTTAGTCGTTTGTAATGGCAGTAAGAGGGTTCTCCATTCAGTTCTCAGCAGGATTCCTTGAAGATATCCTGGGGCCCTTTTTGTGTGGGGATGGGCGTAAAAGAGTTAGAAGTCGTGTAGGCCTTGTAGCCCCACCAGGACTCGAACCTGGATCTTGAGCTCCGGAGGCTCACGTTCTATCCCTTGAACTATGGGGCCCTACGCAAAGATACGACAAGCTCACCACAGGTACAGCGGGCGTTTTACCTTTGGATAGTGCGTACGGCTCGCAAAATCCTCGCCTATGGTAGCCCTGCGCGCAGTGCCCTTTTCACTGCGCTCCTGGCTTTTCTCCTCTTCAACTTCTTCAATGTCTTTTCTCTGACGCTTATCATCCCTTTTCTGGAAATTCTCTTTGCGCAGACGGCACCTGAAGCCGCTTACCCTGAAAGCTTCTCGCTAGAAGCATGGAAACAGTACGTATTTTACCAGCTCTATCGCTTCCGGTTGGAAGCCGGCCCCATGCAAGCGCTCCTTTACTTCAGCATCGCTATAGCCTTAGCTATCTTCCTCAAAAACGCCTTTCGCTATCTCGGTAGCTGGCTAATGGCATACTACGAAAACACCCTAGTAGAAAATCTACGCAACCGAGTCTTCTCGCACCTTACGCAGCTTCCTATGGGCTTTTTTATCCGCACGCGGAAGGGGCGACTCCTTAACCTTGCTACCCAAGATGTGCAGATTATTCAGGAAGCGACCATCGGCACCATCTACAACCTTCTGAATGACCCCATCACTATGCTCTTCTTTTTAGGGGCGATGGTGGTGCTTTCATGGAAGCTAACCCTTATATCACTGCTGGTGCTGCCGGTGACGGGGTGGATGATCAGTCGGCTCACCCGAGTATTGCGGCGGCGGGCGCATCAGAGTCAGCGCCGTATGGATGCGCTCCTTGGTGTGCTGGATGAATTTCTTTCAGGTGTGCGCACCGTGAAAGCTTTTAGTGCCGAGGAGCAGGAACGCCAGCGCTTCTTCCATGCTAATGCCGACTATACCCGCTTCATGATAGGGCTGCGGCGGCGTATGGAGCTGGCTTCGCCTCTGACGGAAGTGCTCAGCGTACTGGTGGTATTGGGGCTCTTGTATTATGGCACGAGTGCCGTCCTGGCCGGCGAATTAAAAGCCTCAGAGTTTATCACATTCATCGCCATTTTCGGGCAGTTTTTGAGTCCGATGAAGACCTTCAATCAGGCGCTGTCACGCCTGCAAAAAGCCATTGCCTCGTATCGGCGGATAGAGTGGCTTTTTCGGCAGCCTGTATCCGAGGAGTATCGGCCAGGGCTCAAGCCTGTGGAACGCATCACCCACTCCATAGCTTTGAGAGACGTAAGCTTCCGCTACGGAGAGAAAGTGGTTTTACAGGACATTGGGCTGGAGATTCCCGTGGGCGCTCGGGTAGCGCTGGTTGGTCCCTCAGGGGCGGGCAAGACCACCCTGACCGACCTTATTTGTGGTTTTTATCAGCCCACTGAAGGGCGGGTAGAAGTAGATGGTGCGGCTTTGCAGACCTTAGACATGCGCTCTTACCGGCGGCTCATTGGGATCGTGCCGCAGGATGGTATGCTGGCCCATGCGACCGTTCGGGAGAATATTATCTATGGCAGTGAGGCTCCTGCGGATGAGGTGCGCATCTGGCAAGCGCTGGAGATGGCGCAAGCGCGGGCTTTTGTGGAGGAGCTCCCAGAAGGTTTGGACACCATAGTGGGGGAAAGGGGGCAGCGCTTCTCTGGGGGGCAGCGGCAGCGGCTTGCTCTCGCACGAGCCCTTTACCGCCAACCTCAACTGCTCATCTTAGATGAAGCCACCTCTGCCCTAGACAGCGAATCGGAAAGCCGCATTCATGAAGCCTTAGCGGCTCTGCCGCGCAGCTATACCCTTATCCTGATTGCCCATCGGCTCTCTACGGTGCGCCATGCAGACTGGATTTACGTACTAGATGCGGGGCGAATTGTGGAGGAGGGTACTCATGAAAGCTTACTTCGGCAAGGGGGGCTGTATGCTCGGCTCTATCAGCTACAAGCTACTCCTTAGCGAAAAGCGTCACGGAAAAGTCGTATCTCAGGCGGGTCTGTCATTCGGATAGCGACTACATCGGTACGGGCAGGGAGGCGGGCATAAGCCAGATTCTCAGAGAGGAAGCTCTGGATGGCTCGCAAAAGGCCTGCTTTTTTTCGGGGGCCAATGGTACTCTCGGCATGCCATGGGGTAGTGGCAGAGACGGTGCGCACTTCAACGAAAGCCAATTCGCCTTTATCCCACGCAATCAGGTCTATTTCGTGGCTGCCTCGGCGCCAGCGCTGGAAGAGAAGTCGATAGCCAGCTTCTCGCAGGTAGGCTGCCGCTAAGCTTTCGCCTGCCAGCGCTAAGCTGTCGGTATGGATCATGAGGAAGGTCGCAGGCGCCGAAGCTCGGCGAAAAGCTCTTTTTCGCGTGGGGTGAGGTTTTTGGGAAGCTGTACCTGCACAGTGAGATAAAGGTCGCCTGGTGGGGAGGCGGGCCAGCCTTTGCCGCGTAGCTGGAGGATATGGCCATTGG